>NZ_JBHSMP010000011.1:0-222333 GCF_042655705.1 Paraburkholderia denitrificans
GCGCCGGGGTCGCTTACCGCATCAAGCGCCCACACTTATCGGCTGTAAATTTTTAAAGATCGTTCGCTGAAACCGCCGTAAAACTTTTTACTATCCGGCGCTTTCTGCGTCGCTGCGTCAGCAGCAGAGAAATGAGATTATGAAGATCGTCAGGTTTTTTGTCAACAGGTTTTTTACTTCGTTTAACCTGTCCGGCACAACCGCTGCCACCCGTAAATCCCCGCCCATTCGGGCCTTCCACTTCCCCCGCGCCTTACTCGAAAGCGCGAAAGACCGGAATTCTAGTGATCCCGGTCCGTTCTTGCAAGCGGTTTTTAAAAAGCCCCGAACGAGACCTCTATGTACCGATCCGGCAGCGCCAGATCATGAGTGACGCTGCATCACGCGTTCGACAATCCGCAGGAAATGATTGAGACCCGGCGTCGGTTTGCCCGCCACCTTGGCAAGATCGTCCCACCGTCGCAGGCGTATTGCATCGTCTGCGTACGGGCGCTGCGCGAACTCACGCGACTGCTCCGCGTTAAAGATGCCGCCCTGCAATTCGAGGCTGCGCACGGAGTCGGCCGACAAAAGACCGAAATACGTGTCATCGGTGGCGCACAGGTGGCGCTTGGCGTCGACGTGCAGCTTGATCGGCTCCAGCACGGCGTCCGGTAAAACCGGGCGCAGGAACGAGAGCACGTAATACTGATGCAGATCGTCGATACCGCGTTTCGTCGGCGTCTCGCCCTGGCGGCTCAGTAAATGGCCCAAATCATGCAGGAACGCAGCCGCCACCAGTTCCTCGCTCGCTCCGGCCTCCTCGGCCAATGCGCCGCTTTGCAGCGCGTGCTCCAGTTGCGTGACCGGCTCACCGCTGTAGGTGAGCGCGCCGTAGCCGTCAAACAGCCCTTTAATATCCGCCAGACTCAGCGCCATCCTTCACTACCCCCTTTTTCGATGGCGACAGCGCGCGCCGCCACCCTCCACATTCGTCGCCGCTCACCACGCGTACGCGCCGCCCTGCGAGCGCATCAGCGCAGCGGCATCGTCGGCGTTACGCGACGCCAACGCATTCAGAATCGCACGGTGCGCCGCATACGATACCTCCATCGTGTCGGCCTCCGGCTGCGTGGTGCGCGACAGGCACAGCTCGCCCACGCATCGTCGATAGGTTTCATGCAGCTTCTGATTGCCCGCGGCGGCAACGAGCGCATCGCGAAACGCATCGCGTGCACGGCCATACGCTGCGCGATCCTCGCGCACGAGCGCGTCTCGCATTGCACCCAGCCACTCGCGCAGCACCGCAACCTGAGCCGCATCGATCCGCGCGGCCAGCATCCTGCACGCCGCCTCTTCGAGAATCGTACGCACCACGCCCAGTTCCGCAGCCTCGGCGACAGAAACGCTGCGCACGAATACGCCGCGATGCTTTTCGTTACGCACGAGCCCCGCCTGCTCCAGCGCGCGGAATGCCTCGCGCACCGGTCCGCGCGAAACCCGCAAGAGCGCCGCCCAGGCCGCCTCGTTGAGCTTGTCGCCCGGCGCGAGCAGGCCTGCCGCGATGCGTCGCTCAATCTCGCCGCGCACGAACTCGCTCAGCGAGTGCTGGTGCGACATCTCAATCGGCGTGACAGCGTCTCGATCAAGCATCGTGCCGTTCGCCCACGACGCGCTGGCGAAGCCCTGCGTGCGGTGCACCATTCATTCGTTTAGTCCGCACGGCGGCGCGGCACCCTTGCCGCGATCAGCAGCAGCGCCGCCAGCGACACGATCAGCAGAATCAGCGAGAGCGCCGACGCCGGCAGGTAATAGCCGCGCTCGACCGCACCCACCACGACGATCGGCACCGTCGCGAATCCCGGCGGATACACCGTGAGCGTCGCGCCGAGTTCGCCGAGCGACAGCGCAAAACCAAGCGCAAGACTCGCGCGGATCGCCGGCACGAGTTGCGGCAGCACGACCCGGCGCAGCACCATCGACGGCGGCGCACCGAGGCTCGCCGCAGCTTCGCGCAGGACGGTCAATTCGGGGCGCAACGCGGCGGCCGTGCAGCGATAGCAGAACGGCAGCACCAGCGCGAGCTGCACGAGCACGACGATCGCGGCGGAACCGGACAGATCCAGCGGCGCCTTGTGATAGGCGATGAGCACAGCGAGACCGAGCACGACGCTCGGCACGCCGTTGGGCACCATTGCAAGCGTATCGACGACCGCACCCAGGCCACGCCGGTCGCGCCCTTCCAGCGCCAGTGCGAGCCAGAGTCCCAGCGCTGTGCCGAGCATCGCCACGCCGAAGCCGACTTCAAGACTCGTTGCGAGTGCATCGAAGTCGCTCGAGCCGAGGCGCTCGAACCAGCGCATGCTGAAGCCATCGGGGAAGATCGTGCCGGACCAGTGCGATGCGACGCTCGACAGCGCCACGACGATCACCGGCAGCACGAAGAGCCAGAAACACAGCAGCGCAGCAAAACCGAGCAGCACGCCGCCTGCGATCCGTGCGGCGAGGTTGCGCTCGACGGGTCTTACGCGGCGATGCAGCGGCGGCAGTGCGATTCGATCGGGATTAGCGGCCATGGCGCACACCTCCCTGGCTGCGGCGGTTCACGCGCCGGTAGAACGCGTAAAGAGAGAGCGACATCGCGAGCATGACGACCGCACCCGCTGCGGCGGTCGGCAGATCGAGGTCGACGGTCGCCGCACTGTAGATCGCAACCGGCAGCGTGACGAGATGCGCGCTGCCGAGCACGAGCAGAATGCCGAACTCGTTGAACGTCAGCAGGAAACACAGAATCGTGCCCGCCGCGATACCCGGCCACGCGAGCGGCAGGATCACGCGCGCGGCCACCGTCCGCGTATTCGCGCCGAGACTGCGCGCAGCTTCGATCAGGCGCATGTCGAGCAGCGCAAATGCGGCGAGCGTCGGGCGCACGACGAATGGCGCGTAAAACACGACTTCCGCGAGAATCACGCCGCCCATGCCGAACAGAAAATCGAGCGGCGGCGCTTGCAGATGAAAGAGGCGCTGCAAGCCGATGCTCACCGAGCCCTGCGAGCCGTACAGGAAGATCAGCGTAAAGGCGACGAGAAACGACGGGAACGCCACGAACAGTTCGAGAAAGCGCGTGACGAGGCGTGCGCCGGGAAACGGCTTGAAGAACAGGATCGCGGCCAGCGCGACGCCGAGCACCGAAGCCACGCCCGCGCTCACACACAGGATCCAGAGCGTCGTGGCGATGACGCCGCGCGTATCGGGGTTGCCGAAGAACGATGCGTACGCATCGAAGCTCAGTCCATGCGCGCCAGTCAGGCTCAACAGCACGAGACGCACGAGCGGGTACACGACAATCGGCCCGAGCACGAACACGAGCAGGAAGGCGATGTGCCATTGTGCGCGCCGCTCGCGGCGGCGTGCGACGACCGCGTGCGCATCGGCGGTGTGCGGCTTCAGGCTCGCCGCTTCAGGGGTGAACAAGGACGACATCGTCTGCCTCGTAACGCAGGGATACGCGCATGCCTTTTTCCGGCATCGCGCCGTGGCCGCGCTGCATGGTGACAAGAACCGGCTCGTTCGGCATCGCATCGAGCAACACCGGCACCGACAGCACCGCGCCATACCATTCGACCGATTCGATCGTGCCGTGCAGCGCGCCTTCGCCAAGCTTCACGATGCGCAGGCTTTCCGGGCGCAGGCAGGCGAGTTTGTCGCGCACGTCGTGGCGCGGATCGCCGACCGGAAACACGATGTTGGGCGGCAGCAGGTTCGCCGCGCCGAGATAGCGCGCGCCGTACGCGTCAGTCGGCGTGTCGTAGAGTTCCTGCGGCGTGCCGAGTTGCGCGATGCGGCCGTCGCGCATCAACAGCGTGCGGTCGGAGAGCACCAGCGCATCGTCCTGGTCATGAGTAACACACACGATGGTCAGGTCGGGCAGACGCTCGTGGAGCGCCTTGAGTTCGGAGCGCACCGAAGCGCGCAGATTGGCGTCGAGCGCCGAAAGCGGCTCGTCGAGCAGCAGCACGTCCGGCTCGATCACGAGCGCGCGTGCAAGCGCCACACGCTGCTGCATGCCGCCCGAAAGTTGCGCGGGCATGACGTGACCCGCGTCGCCGAGCTGCACGAGCTTGAGCGCATCGGCGACGCGGCGGGCGATATCACGCGCCGCCACCTTGCGCGCCTTGAGCCCGAACGCGACGTTCTCGAACACCGTCAAGTGCGGGAAAAGCGCATAGCTCTGAAACAGCAAACCGAGGTTGCGCCGGTGCGGCGGCACATGGGTCAAATCGCGGCCCGCGACGGTGAGCGAGCCGGAAAGTCCATCGGCTTCGATGAATCCCGCGATGAAGCGCAGCAGCGTGGTCTTGCCACAGCCGCTGCGGCCGAGGACGGTCAACAGTTCGCCGCGGCGGATCGTGAGCGACAGATCGTCGAGGACAGTGCGCGTGCCGAAGCGCACGCTCAGATTGTCGATCTGCACACCTGCGGCGCCTGCGGCCTGCAGTGCGCCAATCGCGCCAATCGCACTTGTTTCGCCCGTCATGCCGGACGGCGCAAGGCTTGCGGTATTCACCGGGTTCGTCTCCTGTCGATGGGACTTGGCACTTCAGCGCTTAGTCGCATCCCATGCAAAGCTGTCGATGCGACCTGGCGCTGTAGCGCTTAGTCGCATCCAAAACTATCGACCGGAGCCGGCGCTACGCCCCGACTCCGGTCCCGTACAACGTGACCGACGCACAGCCCGAAGGCTTATTTCGGCTTCACGACCTCGGTCTGCTTGCCCGACGTGCCGATCACTTCGTTCTTCCAGCGCGTGGTCCAGTCAGCCTTTTTCGCCATCACGTGGCTCCAGTCCACCGGAACCAGCTTCACGCCCGCGATCGCCTGCTTGACCGCTTCGCCGTTCTTGCCCGCGAGCGCCACGTCCGTGCGGCCCGGGATGCCGAAAATATCCGGCACCTTCGACTGCACTTCGGTCGACATCAGATAGTCGATCAGCTTCTTGCCTTCAGCCTGGTTCGGGCCGCTCTTGATCAGGCCGATCGCGTACGGCAGCTGGAACGTGGTCGGATGGCCGCTGGCATCGGCTGCGAGAAAGATCGGCTTGAGCGAGAGGCCGCCGTTCGCCGCGTCGTCGAGGTCCATCTGCAGGTCGCCGTTGGCCACCGCGATTTCGTTACGCGAGAGCAGCACGTCGAGATAACCCGTGCCCTTCGTGTGGAACCTGGCGCTCTGTTCGAGCTTCTTCAGATAGTCGAATGCCTTGTCTTCGCCCATCAGCGAAGTCGTCAGGATGATGACGGCCATGCCGTCGCCCGCCGTTGCCGGGTTCGAATACGCAACCTTGCCCGAGTAGTCGGGATGCAGCAGGTCAGCGAACGTCTTCGGCTGGTTCTTCACGACTTCCGGGTTGATCGCGAACGAGAAGTAGTTGTTCACGAACGTTGCCCACGCACCGTCCGACGCCTTCGCGATCGCCGGCACATTCTTGTAGTTCACGCTCTGGTACGACTGCAGCAGGCCGTTCTGCGCCGCCTGCTGGATGAACGGCGGCAGCGTCACGATGACGTCGGCTTTCGGCGAATCCTTTTCGACGTTTGCGCGGTTCACCACTTCGCCGCTACCGGCCGTCACGATGTTGACCTTGACGCCTTCTTTCTTCTCGAAGGCAGGCAGCACGTCGCGGTAGAGATTTTCGAGGCCGTCGGCCGTGTAGAGCACCACTGCGTCGGCAGCGTGCGCGCTCAATGCAAAGCCTTCGAGCATCATTGCGGCCGCAAGCATCGGCAGAAGCTTGCGTGCGAAACCCGCGCGAAGGGGATTCTGGTGGTTCATGTCACTCTCCGAAGGCAAAAACCAGGTTGCTCGGGGATACCCGATGCTTGTGTAGTCGAACGTCGGCGGATCGTGCCGCCTGCTTTTCCCGTGTGCCGCCGCGCGGATTACGGATTGTCTACAATCCGCCCGGCTCGCCTGACGACGATCACTGGCCTGACACGCTGGAAAGCCATCCACGCGGCGCGCAAAACACTGTCAGAACAGGCCCCGCAAGAATCACAGACTTCTATGACAGCGACATGACTTTTGTGGGGTTTTGCAACAAAATCCACAAATTGCCAATTAACGACATATGAGACGGCGCAATGTGCCGCCGCGCAGGCACGCTTTTGTCTACGGAAAAGGGCTGACGAAAGGGCGCGGGCGCGCCGGAACACCGGCTAACGCAAGTGCCAGTGCCACTGCACGTCCGGGAGAGATGAATCTGCCGGGTCGAGATGACCGGCGAATGGAAAGCGCCGCGCGGGCCTCAGGCGACCACCAGTTCCGGCCCGCGCGCAGCGATTGCGCGCGCAAGCGATTTCTCCGGCGCCAGTTCGGTGATGACGTACCGGGCACGCTCGAATCCGTTGATCCGCACCGGCGTCACGCGCCCGAACTTCGAATGATCGGCGACGATGATCGCGCAGCTCGTCGCGAGCAGCATGCGGCTGCGCACTTCCGCGACCATGCGCGAGTAGTCGGTCAGCCAGCCGTCGGCGGTAATGCCGCCCGCGCCGACGAACGCGAAATCGGCGTGATACTGGTCGAGCTGCCGCACGGTGTCGAGGCCGAACGTCGCTTCCTCGTGATCGGAAAGCTCGCCGCCCAGCATCGTCACGCGGTTCTCGTTGCGGCGGCCGAGCAACATGGCGATGCGCCAGTCGTTCGTGTAGACGGTCAGCCGATGGCGGTCGGTGAGCGCGCGCGCCACGGCATGCGGCGTGCTGCCCGAATCGATGATGACCGATGCGCCGTCCTGCACGAACTCGGCGGCGCGTTCGCCGATGGCGCGCTTCGCGCTCGCGTTCGAGGCCTCGCGCACGTCGAGGTCGGGCTCACGCCGGTCGCTGGAGAGTGCGCCGCCGTGCGTGGTGACGAGCAACCCGCGCGCGGCCAGCGTGTTCAGGTCGCGCCGGATCGTTTCGCGCGACACGCTCAGTTCGCGCACGAGGTCCGCCACTGAAATCGCGCCGCTTTTGTTTACCTGCGACAGGATGTATTGGTGACGTTGTTCTGCAAGCATCTTCTCGGTCGGCATCTGGAGCGCGTGGATCCGGAACGCTCGCCGAATATGGTCGCGTGGTCGCCCCGAATGGTCGCCGTATTGTATTACGCAGGTACGCACATCCTGCTTCGCACGATGCAGCACGCGCCTCACGCCCCTTTACGCCAGCCCTCTTGCACACCCTGCTTGCACACCCTTTTTGCACATCGGGCAAGGTTTCCCGGCGCGGCGGCACTGCCATCGCGTGTCTATCCCTGCTACTCTCGCCCTTTGCCGTGCGCGCTCGCGAATGGCACGCGCCCCATCGACTGCTGCGCCAATGCGATCACTATTTCGTCAACTCCGGCTGCTCTTTTGTGCGCTGCGCTATGGCGTCAGGCTGATCTGGCTCGCCGCGCCCGAGCATCACAAGCTGCACTGGTTCGTCTCGCTCGCGTCACGCATGCGCGACGATGCGCGCCTCACCGCGAGCCTGCACGGCGCGCTGCCGCGCCTCGCACCGCTTGCGGCGGTGTTTGCGCAGACGCTCGCGACACGCCCCGACCTCGCCGCGATGACGCTGCACGACAGCATCGAAGCCCTCGAACACTTCGACGCCCCGCTCACGCCCGATGCGCTCGATTCGGCGCTGCATGCCGCGCTCGGCAAGCCGCCGCATACGTTGTTCGCGTCGATCGACCCCACGCCGATCCATCACGGCTGGTGCGAACAGACGCACATCGCGCGGCTCGCGCTGCCGCTCAACGGCCATCAGACAGTGACGCTGCGCGTGCTGCGCGCCGACCACATCGAGGAAGTCGACGAGGATGCCATGCTGCTGTGCGTCGTCGCGCGCTGGTTCGAGCGGTTCTCGCGCGCGGCGCGCACGCTGCAGCTGCACGACCTGGCGCTCGATCTGCGCAATGACCTGCAACACCGCTTCGATCTGCGTGCACAGGCGGCGAATATGAGCCAGTCGGGCCACCAGCTCGAGAGGAATCCGCGCGTCGTCGTGCCCGACGTGATCTGGGACTTGTGCACGCCGCACACGCTTGCGGTCCAGCACATCGACTCGGTGCCGGTTACCGACGTCGCCGGTCTCGCCGGGCATCGCATCAACGCGGCGCACGTCGCCATGCATCTGGTCGAAGTCGTCACGCAGCAGGCTTTCGAGCACGGATTCTTTCATGCGACGCTGGACGCGCGCCGCATCGCGGTCAGCATCGAGCCGCCGACGCTCGGACGCCTCGTGTTCGCGGGATCGACGCTGATGACGAGCCTTTCGTCGCCGGAGCGCGAGTTCTTCGTCCACGGCGCGACGGCGCTGTTCCAGCAGGACTATGGCAGGCTCGCCGATCTGCACAGCGCCGCCGGGCACGTTCCCGCGCACGCGCGCACGGAACAGATCGAGGCGGAACTGCGCACGCGCTCGGAGTCGCACTTCGCGGACGCCGCCGACACGCGCAGCGCGGGCGACCTGTTCCATCATTTGCTGCACGTGGTGCAGCCGTTCGGCGGTTCCGTGTCGCCGCGACTCGCCGCCGCGCAGCGCGCGTTTGCCCAGGCCGAGGAACTGGCGCGCACGATTCATCCGGACGTCGACGCCTGGGGCATCGCCGAGCGCACGCTCGCCGGCATTGCGCAGCGCGATCTCGATCATCGCGGCTGGATCCGGCGGCTATCGCAGGAATTCCCGCATCTCGCGCAGGTCGCGCCGCGCGTGCCGCAGCTCGTTTTTCACTACCTCCAGCATCGTGCGAAGACGCCGGGCATCCACGGCGCGGCCACGGCTGGCGCGCGTACCGGCGTCGTGGCCGGGTTGATCCGCGAGCAACGGCGCACGCGCGCCTGGCTATTGGCCTGCGCGCTGTGCGGCGCCGCACTTGGTGCGGCGGCAATCCTGTACGGCTTTTGACTGCGCCGCTCAATCCGCCTGATCGCCGCCCACGGGCACCTTCGCGCGCGCCTTGCTGCCGGGCGCGGGCGACCACGCCGGACGCGTCTTCCGTTCCGAATCGACGACGACGATAAAGCGGCCCGCCCACGGCGTGACCACCCGGTCCGAGTGCAGCACCCAGAGCGATTTGCCCGATGCGGCGAGCGCCTCGTATTCGGCGTCGATGATGCCGTGGTGATCGAGGAACACATTGAGCGATGCCGGTATCCGCACGCAGCCCTTCGAGTGGCGGATGCCGAGCAGCGGTTCGAGCCGGTCCGGATCGGTGGCGTGCATCTGGAAGCGCATCTGCGAAACGCCGCCTTTGCCCCAGCCGCGTTCGCCATCCACCCAGCCCAGATCGTAGATGCGCATGTCGCGCCGGCCGTAGCCGCGTATGCCGTTCTGGTTCATCGTGCCTTCCGCACGAAAGTCCATGTTGGCGGGCGTGTGCTCGAATACGCCGAGCGGCGTGAGGAAATGGTCGAACTCGCCGGGCCGCCCCGTCGCGACCGGCGACGCGCCGATCATGAGCCACGGCTCGCCGGGCGAGGCGCGAAAGTAGATGAAGAGCGCCTGAACGTTCGCGTTGCGATCGACGAGGACCACGAATTCGCCCGCCAGCGCGCCGAGGTTATGGTCGTCGAGCGCCGCCTGAAGGCGCGCGCCGTAGGCGCGCTGGTCGGCGAGCGGCACGCGTAACCGGCGCGTCACCTCGCGTGCAAAAACGGCGCGCATCCGCAACGCGGCGTGCGTCTCCTCGACATCCTGGGCGTGAGTCAGCGCCGCATGTTCGGGAAGCTTGAGCACGGCGGGTGCGGACGCCGGAGCGGGCGTGGAAGCCGGTGCGCCAACCGAAGCGGCGTTGCCGGAAGGCGCCGTGGCGGGCGAGGCGGGCAAAGGCGCGGATGCCGGGGCCGACGCTGTTCGCGCCGCCGATGCCGCCGATGCCGCCGCCGACATTGCCAGCCCGTTCGCGGCCTGCACCGCGCCCGACGCCACGTGCGCGGCAGAGGCCGGTGTCGCGCCTGCGACCGGCGCCGCGCCCGCAGCCCACCACACGCAAGCTGCGGCACAGAGCGCGCGGCGCGCGAACGATGACCGGCGCACCTTGAGTTGCTGAAGTCGTGTCGGCGCGCCCGGCCGAATGTCTGCATTCATATTTGTGCCGGGCGGGCGCGAGATTTTTTTGTTCATCGCGAGTGCGGCCTGATTATGGGTATTGTGCGGATTCGGATGCATCGTGACGGTTGTGGGGCCGCGCAACGGCGCAGCCCCGTCGAGGATGGCGATCCACGATCACTCACCATTAAACCAGACAACGCCTATATGCCGCGTGGCGTTGTCGCCGGTCTTGCCAGGAGCCGTCAATGGATTTCACACCCGACGCTGGCGATACGCTCGCCCAGCAACAACTCATCGCGGCACTGGGCGTTGCGCCCGACGCCGATGCGATGCTCGCGTCGCTGCAGGCCGGTGGATTCGCGTTCGCCGACGCGGTGCAGCAGGACTTCGTGCGCGGCAATATCAAGGCGCGGCAACGGATGATTGCGCAATACGCGGTGGCGGGTGAGCGCGCGGGTCTCGTGATCGGGACCGACCACGCGGCGGAATCGCTGATGGGTTTCTTTACGAAGTTCGGGGACGGTGGCGCGGACGTGCTGCCGCTCGCGGGCCTGTGAACAAGCGCCGCGTGCGCGCACTCGCGCGGGCGCTGGGTGCACCGAAGCGTCTCGTGAACAAGACGCCGACGGATCAGCGCTGCGGCTGCGGCGCCTCGCCGTCGAACGGCTGTGCGCTGACCCTCAGCGCAACGCCCGCAAAACGGCGGCCCTGAAGTTCGCGCGCCACCGCCTCGGCGATGTACGGTATGTCGGCATTCAGTTCCAGGTCCGCGTGTGCGTTCGGCGTACCGGCGTCGTAGACCGTCACACCTTTCGCGTAGTGGCCGAGTTCGCGCACGAAAAACTCGCGGACATCTTGCTCACTACAGGATTCGGGGACATTCCAGACGGTGAGATGCATGACGGCCTACCGGCGATAACGCGGGCGATCCGCGCGCACACGGACCGGTTGCAGGCTCGCACGAGCACGCGCCTGAGTCCACGCTGCCCGTCCAAGCACAGCCGCAACAGACAGCAGCAACAAAGTGGACACGACCATTTTGCACCTCCTCTTCTTGATGAATGTCAGGATATGCCTAACGCGCCGCCACTGCTCTGCGGCATATTGTCGTGAAGCTGTAGCAGGGCCGGTCGATCGCGTCGTCACGGCACGGCCGGATCGCGCGCGCATCGGTTGACTGCCGGTTTCGCGCAGCGGCGCAGCCAGGAGATCGGCAATGCCCGTCGCAGGAAACAGTGGCGCAATGTGTCGCACTTGCACGATGCGAATTGAATGGCCGTCGCCGCAGCGTTGCAACAGATTAAAAGCCGCCGTGAAAATTGCGATCCAATCCCAATAGTTGCGGCGCGCACGATGCCACATTTCCGTCGCGGCTGATTCGGAACCTCGCGCGCAACCTCGGGATTTCACACGAGAAATCAGATTAGGAATGCGACGTTAATTACGGCGTGTACGGCCTGCGCGATCGGAGTCACGACGACGCATTACTCATCGTGAACTGTCGCAACAGCGCGGCGCGCGTGCAAAATCGACCGATGGCTCAATGGCAGCGACATGTCCGATAGCGCATAATGATTCGCCCGTTAGCTCCGGCTCGGAGCACGGCGTGCACAATCGAAGACACGAGGAATACCCATGTCCATTTCCATGTTTCAAGCTTCGGTACCCGTCCTGGTCCGCGGCCTCACCAATTTGCAAGCGATCATCGGCAAGGCGCAGGCGCATGCGTCCGAAAAGCAGATCGACCCGACTGTGCTGACCGGCGCGCGGCTCTTCCCCGACATGCTGCCGCTCTCGCGTCAGATCCACATCGCGACCGACACCGCCAAGGGCTGCGCAGCGCGCCTCGCGGGCGTGGAAGCGCCGAAGTTCGACGATGTCGAAGTGACGTTCGACGAACTCCACACGCGCATCCAGAAGACCATCGACTATCTCCAGACATTCAAGCCCGAGCAGATCGACGGTACGGAAGAGCACGCCATCACGCTCAAAATGCGCACCGGCCCGATCGAGTTCACCGGCCTGAATTACCTGCTGACGTTCGTGCTGCCCAATTTCTATTTCCACATCACGACCGCGTACGACATCCTGCGTCACAACGGCGTGGAAATCGGCAAGCTCGATTACCTCGGCCGGCAATAAAGACTGAAGGAAGCGTAACGCGCGCTGCCCGCCCAGGGCGGCGCAGCTTCGCCGAAACGGCGAAAAAGGGCGGCGCGTTGCGCGCCGTCGCTCAATTCACCGCTTATTCCGCTGCTTATTCCACCGCTCAGTCCGCGGTTTAATCGAGCGTCAAGCGCACCGCAAAACCAAAGAGTGCGGACGAAAACGCCCACTTCTGCAGGGTCTGTGCAAGCGGGTGCTTGCGCAACCACACGGCAATGCGCGCCGCCCCGAGGACGTAAATCACGTCGAACAGCGCACACACGATCACGAGCAGAACGCCCAGTTGGAGCACCTGAAGCCAAACCGAGCCCGCCTGCGGCCGGATGAACTGCGGCAGCAACACCGAGCAGAACAGCAACGCCTTGGGATTGAGCAGGTTCGTGAGCAGGCCCTTCAGAAAGTCAGCGCGGCGCGAGCGCGTGGCAGGCATGGCCGCATCCACGGGTAGCGCAAACACCGGCGCCCGGAAAATCTGCACGGCCACCCAGACCAAATAGGCCGCTCCGGCATAGCGCACGACTTCGTAGAGCCACGGCGCGTTACGCAGCAGCGCGGCGAGCCCGCACGCCGAGAGCGTCACGTGCGTCGTGCGGGCAACGCCCAAACCGCAAGCCGCCGCGAATCCGCTTTTTGTGCCGCGACTCATGCTGGTCTGCATCACAAGCGCCATGTCTGCGCCTGGCATTGCGCAGACGACGATCAGAGCGATGATGAACATGAGCAACAGGTGGGCGGAAATCATGATGGCCTCGTTTGAAAGAGGCTCTATCTTGCCGCTATTGGTGGAGGGATTTCTGGCGATTTTCGTTTTCGTCGCAGCCATTTTTAGCGCAATGCACTAATATTCAGGCTTCACCAAAGGATAAGCACTCGCACCCAATGAGCGAACCCGACAAACTCGACCGGGCGATCCTCGGCGCGCTGCAAAAAGACGGGCGCATGCCGAATGCACGACTCGCAGAAACGGTTGGCCTGAGCGAAACGCCGTGCGCGCGCCGCCTCAAACGGCTCGAACAGGATGGCTATATCGAGCGCTACCGTGCCGTGCTCTCGCGCCGTGCGCTCGGTTATGGCGTCTTCGCGTTCGTGCTCGTGCGTTTTGCGGTGCACGACCGCGCGCTCGCGGACCGTTTCGAGCGTGAAGTCTGTGCGATTGAGCGTATCCTGTCGTGCCATAACGTTTCCGGCACCGCGGACTACATTCTGCAGATCGTCGCAACCGATCTCGACGACTACGGCACATTCATGCGCGACCAGTTGCGCAGCCTGCCGGGCGTGACGTCGGTGGAATCGTCGCTGTCGTTGCGCGAAGTAAAGGCCGACGGCGGCCTGCCCTTGCCGTGAGCGCCGCCCTACCCGGCGAATCCCATTTGAAACCGGAGTTTTCGATGAATCCAGAACAGGCGCGAGCCGAAGAATCCCAAGCCATGGAGCGCGTCCTGACCGCCACGCAGCGGGTCAAGTCGGCGTTCGCATCGTTGCAGTCGCAGTTTCTCCCAGAGGGCGATGGCCGCCCGTCGCAGTTCGCGCTGACGACCTTCGACGCCGCGCTGCAGGAACTCGAAGACGCCCAGGCAGCGTTCGACGAACTGCTCAACGATTTGCTGGACGGAAACCGCTGATTCCGGAACCGGCTTTCTGTGCCCCAACCTGGCAGGAGGCGCGCCAAAGCGCGCCTCTCGCTCAACGCCCGCGTTGCCGCACGAATGCGGCAATCCGGTCGCATGCCTCGACAAGCCGGGTTTCATCCACGACGAATCCCAGCCGCACGTAGCCGCTCGCCGTTTCCCCGAATGCGCTCGCATTGAGCACCGACACCTTTTGGGCATTAAAGAGTTGCCACGTAAAGTCGTGCGTATCGAGACCGGTGCCGCGCACGTCGATCATCATGAACATGCCCGCCTCGGGCAACAGGCAATTCAGCTCCGGCACACTGCCGAGCCGCTCGTAGACAACGTCGCGCCGCCGCCGGTAAATCCCGCGCATATCCGAAACAATCTGCGCGCGATTATCGAGCGCCGTTAGCGCCGCTTCCTGAATAAAACCCGGCAGGCCGTAGAGCATGCACAGTGTCAGCCGCCCGAGATGGCCGATCAGCGTCTGCGGCGCGATTGCCCAGCCAAGGCGCCAGCCCGGCATCGCATGCGATTTGGACAGACTGCCGAGCGTGACGGTGCGCTCCGCCATGCCGTCGAGCGACGCAATGCTCACGTGTTCGCGCTCGAACGTGAGGTCGGCGTAGACCTCATCGGAAACGACCCACAGGTCGTGTGCTTTCGCGATCCGCGCGATGCGCTCCAGATCCTCGCGCGGCATCACGACGCCGGTCGGATTGCACGGCGTCGCGAAGAAAATCGCCCGCGTGCGCGGTGTAACCGCGGCCTCCAGCGCATCGCAGTCGAGATGAAAACCGCGCGCAGGATCGACCGGCACCGGCACGAGCGTCGCGCCCGAGGCACGAATGGCGGCCTCGTAGGTGAGATACATCGGCTCGGGCACGAGTACCTCGTCGCCCGCTTCGCACAGACACAAAGACGCTGCGAACAAGCCGTTTTGCGCGCCCGCGCAGAGCATCACATTGTCCTTGTCGACCGCGCAACCGCTACGCAATGTGTGCTCGCGCGCAATGGCCGCACGCAACGGTGCGCGGCCCATGATGGCCGAATAGTGCGTATCGCCTTCGCGCAGCGCAGCGACCGCGCGCTCGACGATGATGTCCGGCGTGGCGAAATCGGGATCGCCCACGCTCAGCACGATCACGTCTTCACCGCGTTCACTTGCCTGCACGGCAGCCTGGTGGATTTCCCACGCCGTCGTCCTTCTTCCCTGCAACCGCTCGACCAGATTCGAATATTTCATCGCTCGCGATTCCTTGCGGCGCGGCCAGCCCGGGCCGCCGCGCTGGTTCGTTCAAATCGTTGCCCGGACAGGCATTGTGCCCCGAGACGATTGGAGCGCGCAAAGCGCAGGCGTCGCTCATGCGCACCGCAGCCGACCTTCGCACCGAGCGTGGAGGAACGAAACGTCAATCCCGCTGCGGCGCGCCGAGGGGAAAGAACGACCGGAACGGCCGCGCTTCTTCCACCGCCCGTGCGAAGGATGGTCGCGCAAGCAAGCGTGCACGATAGGCGCGCAGCACCGGAAGGGTTTCCGGAATCGGGTACGTCCAGTCCGCATAAAAAAGCGCGGGAGATGCGGCACAGTCCGCGAGCGTGAATTCCGTTCCAGCCGCCCACTCGCGGCCCGCAAGCTGTCCTTCGAGCCACGCATAGGCGAGATCCAGCTTCTTCGCCGCGAAGGCCAGTCCCTCCTCACGCCTCGCCGGGTCCCCCGTCAATGCACCGTCCACCGCACGCTGCATGGGTGTCATGACGTGCAGATCGAAGAAGCGATCGAGAAAACGCACGTCCAGCGCCTTCATTGGGTCCGTGGGCAGCAAGCGCAGCGGTCCTGGGTGCGTGAACTGCAAATATTCGATGATGATGCTCGTTTCGACGATGTTGCGCTCGCCGTCCACCAGCAGCGGAAACTTGTGCAACGGCCAGCGCTGCAGCCACTCGGCCGAGTGTTCCGGCTCATCCGGCCCGAGACAACGAAACTCGAATGGCATGTTGTTCTCATACAGCGCAACGAGCACCTTCTGTGTGTACGAGGAGAAAGGGTGACCATAAAGCACGAGCGGCATCTCGACACCTCCAGATTCGGACGGGTTGCGATTGGACGGCGATTGGACGGCGATTGAACCATGCGCCGGTCGCACGGAGATTGCAAGTCGCTTCGTCTTTCACGCGATGTCGTGCTGCGCGCGGTTTGGAAACAAACCACACTCACGCCGGACTCAGGGATGCGGACGAAAGCAATACGCCAGAACGACTTGCAATGCGCGCAAGCTGCACGCTGTTGTCCGCACCGAACTTGCGGCGAATCGCCGATTGATGGTTTGCCACCGTCTTCTGGCTCACACCGAGCCTCTCGGCGATGTGACGCAGCGTATAACCTTGCACGAGCAACCTCAGCACCTCGAACTCGCGCGCCGAAAGACGCCTGTGCGGTAGTCCTTCGCGAAGCGCGTCGTTGGCCGACCGCGCATGTGCCACGTCGGCACTCAGGTACCGCACGCCGCGCGCCACCGCATGAACCGCTTCGACCAGCACGTCCGGCGCACTGGATTTCGTCACGTAGCCGGTCGCGCCCGCATCGAGTGCGCGGCGCACAAAGACCGAATCCTCGTGAACGCTGAAGATCAGGATGCGCGCCGCGCTATCGCGCGCGAGCATGCGGCGCATCGCCTCGATCCCGCTGGTCCCCGGCAGCGAGATGTCCATGATGACCACCTCGGGCTGCAATACGCAAAAGCGTTGATACGCCACGGCCGCATCTGCGGCCTCACCGCACACGCGCATGCCAGGTTCGAGGTCAAGCAGCCGCCGGTACCCTTCGCGCACAACTGCATGATCGTCGACGAGGAGTACTGAAATGCATGGTTGCACTTTGTGAGGCTCCTACGAGATGGAGGCTGGCACATCAATCGGGATCGTCGTTTATTAACGTTGCGGCATCCACGGTCCGCTCGGATACTGGCTCGTCGGTTTGGCACAGCGCCCTTAAGGCAGACGAACCACATCTCCAATTGATCTGCATACTTAATTAACTAGGCGAATTCTTCAACATCTTACTGGAGATCGATCGGGCCCACCGTGCATCGTGGCGCGCTTCGGCATGCACCTCCAGGGTTGAAACGGTTTCGTCTCACCTCGGGAAATCATCCGTGGAAGACTGAATCACGCCAGACGACGATGCGCTGCAGCGGCAAAGCTTCAGGCTGAACTGCGCCTGCAAGCGGATCGCCCTATGCGCCAAGAACGTGTCGAGGATATGATGGCCCGGACGCGGGCCGCTGGAATAACCCAATTTGGGTTCATGACCGATCCGCGAGGATGGCCATTCGATGGACGGTTGGCGAACGCGTCAGGCAGCGTTCAAAGCCTGGTTGCGCTAGCGGCGGCGCGGCGTCGTGAATTGCCACTCGAGACGTTGCCCGAAATCCGGACGTCCCGCACCGCGCCAGCCGAGACTACCTTGCTTATTCCGCGACCACTGCGGGTGTTTCCATCTTTGCCGCTACGGCAACATTTCTTTTCGCCGCAGTTTTACGGGGAGCCGCGCGTTTTTTCGCGGGTGCCGCCTTTTTGCGAGCCGTTGCGCCCGTTACCGACGCTGCACGGCGTTGAACCGGGCCCCGCTTCGCGGCTACTGCCTTACGAGCGACTTTCTTCGCAGCCTGGCCTTTCACGGGAGCCTTTTTTCCAACAGCAGCTTTCGTACCGGCAGCCTTCTTGCCTTCATTCCCATCGATAAGGAACCGGGTGCGATCTTTTGCATCCCTGATCCAGGCCGGCGCGCGGCCGCGGCCGCTCCACGTTGCGCCCGATTTCGGATCGGCGTACTTCGGCGCAACGGTCTGCAGTTTTTTCCCTGCGGATTTCGTCATGCCATTTCCGGCCTTGACCGAAGGCTTGCGACCGCGCCTTTTCCCAACGAACGACTCGATGTCGGCAAGACTCAATCCATGCTTGTGCATCAGATCACGGATCCTTTCGAGACCGATAGAAGTCTGCTTTTCGGCGATTGCCGCTGCCTGCTTTTGAAGCTTTGCGATCTTCAACTGAATTGCGTCCAATGTAATCATTTTTCCGTCCCTGTCAGAATTACGCGACCAGGTGGCCGCCCGGATTTCCCCCACCGTGTAGAAAAACGGCACGGCGCGAGTGTTCGATACCAGATCCCGTTCGGGATTATCGCTTCAAAACAATGATACATGCAAATTAATTGGCAGCAGTAAATCATTGATTTCGGAACTCACCGGATCGACTCGTCAGAATATCGTCCGTGAACGGGCGAACGACGCGACGATGCGGGGGCAATCCTTTTGGCAGTTGCGTGCGACAAGTGGAACGACGTCGAGATACGTCCTATTACATCGGACGGCTGGTACGTCCCTAATCCCGAAATTAAGGCGAAGTATCGATGGACGATTCGAGTGAAAGATCGGGGTGACATATTGCGCAGCCGCGGACCACCGCACGCGATCAAAAATCAATCCGTAATCGCGATTGATCCACGCGAACCAAGAGTCCAGCATTCCAGCGATTGAATTGTCGTGGGCGTTCAACCGGTCGTTTCCCATTCGAAATCGCTGGTTCGATAAACGCGGAATTTCAGATACGTCGCGATCGAAGAAAAAAACTGTGTTTTGCGCCACAGCAGATGCATGGGCACCAGGTATTAGCAACGGAGCGGGCAAGGTAAGCCATGCCACGCTGCCCGGTGAATCGTCAATTCGTCAGCACATTTCCTGGCTGCCGGCTGGAGACTCGCAAACACCTTCACCGCGTTAGCGTTCATCATGTGCGCATGCAGAGTCGCCTTGTCACAAAAGATTCATTCAATATTTGATGGATTCTGCCGTAAAAAGACGCGCGGCCGTTGTGGCTGCATCCTTACCGTCCCCGTTGTGGTCCCGCTCCCTGCGGCGCGTCACCTGTTGAGTATCAAATGCGCAAGCTAACCATCAAAGCCCGGCTTCTCCTGCTCACCATCGCTTTTGCGATTGTTTCTCTTTGTGTCGGAGCGGCTGGCGTAGCAGGCGTCTCGCAATCGACCGATGCGCTTCAGCAGATGTTCGAAGGCCGCGCGCAAGCGCTTCAGGCAATTTCGTCCATCGATGAATTGATCGCCGAAGCCAGCTTTTCGGTAAGCGACGCCATTCTCGATCCATCGGCGCAGAAAACCCAGCTTGTCGCCACAAGCACGGCAAATCGCATCGATCAGATCGACACGCTCATGAAGCAGTATGCGTCGCGCAGTTCGTCGGATGAGGGACGAAAGCGCGCCGCAGCGTTCGCCGCCAACTGGAGCAAACTGCGAGACAAGGGTCTTCGTCCCGCGATTCAGTTGTTGACGGCCAACAATCTTTCGGAAGCGCAGTGGGTCCAGACGCAGGCCATCGATTCCGTCGCGAAAGCGGTCAAGGCGCAAGGCGCCGAACTTCGCAAACTCGAACTCGCCGATGCGCAATCCGAATATGAACACGCACGCAGAACGGGGCAGCGAGTCGAATGGCTCGTGGCGGGCCTCATTCTCGTCGGCCTTCTGGTTGTCGCCGTACTCTCCGCCTCGATGACGCGAAGCCTCTTTCGTGAACTCGGCGGCGAACCGTTCGTGGCTGCCGAAATCGCGAATCGCGTTGCAGCGGGTGACCTGTCGTTCGAGGTGACCGTCCAGCCAGGCGACACGCGTAGCGTCCTGTACGCCATGAAAACCATGCAGGGACGTCTCGCATCGATCATTGGCGGGATTCGTCACTCGGCGGAAACGATCGCGGAAGCCACTTCGGAAATCGCGTCGGGAAACAGCACGCTCGCGCATCGAACTGAAGAGCACGCCGCCAGCATTCAGCAGACCTCGAGCAGCATGGAGCAGCTCGCCTCGATGGTGAAGGCGAATGCCGAGCACGCCGTACAGGCCCGATCGCTCGCTGGCATTGCTTCTTCCAAGGCCGGCGATGGTGACCGCGCGACCCGCGACGCAGGCGAGCGCATGCGTGCGCTTGCAGAACGCTCAGCGCGCATCGGCGAGATCACTTCGGTCATCGACGGCATCGCGTTTCAGACCAATCTGCTTGCGCTGAACGCGGCGGTCGAAGCAGCGCGTGCGGGTAATCAGGGGCGGGGCTTCGCAGTCGTCGCGCAGGAAGTCCGGGCGCTTGCCGAGCGCAGCTCGCGTGCGGCCAAGGAAATCGACGTGCTCATCAAGGAGATGACGAGCGAGGTGGACCTGAGCGGCATCGCGGTCGAGTCAGCCGCAAAGACCATTGTGGACTTGCTCGGTGCGGTCAGGGGCGTGGCGGATCTCGTCGATTCGATTGCCGATGCCTCGCAAGAGCAAAGCGCCGGCATCGATCAGGTCAACGCGGCAGTCACCGTCATGGACCGCGTCACGCAGCAGAACGCCTCTTTTGTACAGGACGGCGCGCATGCCGCGAGTGCACTGAAAGCCCAGGCCGAAACGCTCCGTTCGGCGGTCCGTGCCTTCGAGCTTTGACGAACGCCTGCCACCGCGTCCCGTCACTTCCCAGTTGTTAATACGCGCGCGGCGATCTCGATACGGACTAGCAAAAACCGGATCGCCGCACGCCCGTCTTCTGCACGCCCCTCTTCCGCACGCCGCTTTGACGCCCGCTTGAAGCCTGACCTGCAACCGCGATCCGCTTCGATCCGGCCCCAGCCAATCGGCGTCATCGATCCGCACTTCGTTGCGCCTGCAACCACGAGTGCGAGCACATCAAGCCCTAATTTCAAGGGCGAAATCTCCGCCAACGCACAAGCCAACTCAAGGCCATCCCGCTTTTCAGACTACTGAATTCGAGGGATCAATTTAGCGTTTACACCACCCTGTTTCTTTAAGTTGTGTTTAAGCAGCGGTGAGTAACTTACGCGCTAATCGATCAACCTCCTTGTCATCACAGCAATGAACATCAACAAGTATCGGGGCCGTGGCCTGATCGCTGGCGTCGCGATGGCGCTCGCCGGAACGTGGTTCGTCGGACATAAGCACGCTAGCGCGGACGAGTCCGGCACCGCGAAAACGACGTTGTCCGTCCCCTCGGACAAGGCAATTCACAATCAGGGCCAAGCGCCCGATTTTGCCGGGATCGTGGCGACGTATGGCCCCGCTGTGGTTCATGTAGAGGCGAAGAGCGAGGGCGACGATTCGGGCGAGGGACACTCAGGCGCGCTGGGAACGGGCTTCATCGTGAGTCCGGACGGATACATCCTGACGAACAATCACGTCGTCGAGAATGCCGACCGGGTGACGATCAAGCTCACCGATGGCCGAAAGTTCGACGCCCGGGTAATCGGCACCGATAAGGCAGGCGATGTCGCCGTGCTGAAAATCGACGGCAGCGGTTTTCCCACCGTGAAAATCGGCAATCCGACCAATAGCCGCGTGGGCGATTGGGTCGTCGCCATCGGCTCGCCGTATGGCCTCGATAACACGGTGACTTCGGGCATCATCAGCGCGAAATCGCGCACGCTTTCGGACGACAGCCCGACGCATTTCATCCAGACCGACGTGCCGGTCAATCCCGGCAATTCGGGCGGGCCGCTCTTTAATCTCAACGGCGAAGTCATCGGCATCAATTCGATGATCTATTCGCGCACGGGCGGTTTCCAGGGGCTTTCGTTTGCCATTCCTATCGACGAAGCCATGCGAATCAAGGATCAGATCGTTCGAACCGGACACGTATCGCACGCTCGCCTTGGCGTTGCCGTTCAGGCAATCGATGACACCACCGCAAGCGAACTCGGCTTGAGTTCGCCGCGCGGAGCGCTTGTCGCGCGAGTGGAACCCGGTAGTCCCGCGCAGACTGCGGGCGTCGCGCAAGGCGATGTGATCGTCGCGCTCAATGGCAACGCAATCGCAACACCCGCGGAGTTGCTTGCGCGCGTGTCGGAACTCGAACCCGGCGCCCCCGCCAAACTTACCGTGCTGCGCAATGGCGCGACGCGAACGCTCGCACTCGTCACCGGCGGCGACGCCGCTGGCCGTCCCGCGCCGCAAGCCCGTGCACAGCAAGCAACACCGCGCCCGCGCCTTGGCGTTGCCGTGCGTCCGCTCTCCAGCGATGAAGCGGCACAGATCGGCGTGGATGGCGGCGTGGTCGTTGAGCGCGCAACCGGCCCGGCGGCAGCTGCGGGTATTGGCGCCGGCGACGTGATCATCGCGGTCGACGGCGTCGAAGTGACCAACGTCAAGCAACTGCAGCAGATGATCGCGCGGGCCGGTGAGAAAACGTCGATCGTCGTGAATCGCGGCGGACGGCAATTGGCGTTCGACACCGAACTCGCGAACTCGAACGTTGACTAAGCGTCTCGCGCATCGATCGTGGCGTTACATCCGCCAGCCGATCGATGCGCCTCCCGGCGATGACACGCCCGGCAGTCGTTACTGCGTGTTCATGCCACTGGATCTTGCGCTTGAGCCATTCCTGAAAAGCTTTGCAGGCCCTGGTTCTTGCGCAAGTCCGCAATGATCCTGGCGATTGCGCGCGTAAGCCGCGCAATCGCCCTGTACTGCTCGATCATGTCGACGGCAGACTGGTAGTCCAGCACCTCCGATTTTTTGGCCAGCTGAAGATTGCCGAGAATACCCTGCCGCGCCTCCGTGGCGAGTGCCTTTATCTCAGGCTTGCTCCCAATCGCTTGCGACACGGCCTGCGTGTCGGCCTCGGAAATCGTGCCGATGACGCGTGCCAGATTCTCGATGACGAGGGCGGCAAAGCGGGAATTCGCGACTTCGCTCAAGCGCGTGAGATCCATCTGCTGCGTCAATCGTTGCTGGCTCACGGAAGTCAGATTGATCCCGATAATCTCGCTGATGTTCTCGAGCGTCATGACAATCTGCGTGAAGCCCACCATCTGCAGGCCCTCTTCTTCCGAGTGCTCCGACTTCGACAGCAGCCCGATGTAATTCAGAATCTCGGCCGCCAGCCTGCCCATTTCCTTGTCACAGTCCAGCAGCGCATTAATTTCTTCGATTGAGCCGCTGACCACGACGCGTGCACTGCTCCGAACGATTTTGAGCACTTCGTTACCAAGGCGGAACAATTCCAGACGCACGCGCTGAAGGCCAAGCGATGGCACCGTCAAGGACGTTTCGTCGAGATATTGCGGATTGCCGAGCGGCTTCGTTTCCACCTGCCGCGTGCGGACGATCATGCGGGCTAATCGGGCGATCCACTCCGAAAACCAGATCAGTACCAAGGTATTCACTACGTTGAATATCGTGTGGGTATTGGCCACCTGGCGCGGCGTCTCCGCCGCCATCCTGGCAGCGCCTTGCAACTCAGGAAACGACGGCGAAACGTAGCGGGCCAGTTCGGCCATCTGCGGAATGAAGAAGATCCAGAACAGCACCCCGACAACATTGAATATGAGGTGCACGACGGCAACCTGAACCGCTTCAGCCGACTTTCCGATCGAGGCAAGCAACGCCGTTCCGCAAGTGCCCACATTCGCGCCCAGAATAATGGCAATACCGGCTTCAAGCGGCATCAGCCCTTGTGCGCCCAACGCGATGACGATGGCGAGCGTTGCGGCGGAGCTTTGTACGATTGCGGTAAACACCGCACCCACCAGAATACCGAGCAGCGGATGCTCCATATTCTGCATCGCATCGATAAACGGCGGGAAGGTTCGCAGCGGACGCGTGGCGTCGCCCATGAACTCAATGCCGATGAACAGCAGACCCAACCCCATGGTAACTTCACCGATCTGGCGAACCAGCTCGCGTTTTCCGAACGCATACAAGACAAAACCGACCGCCAGCATGAATGGCGCCAGTTTGGAAACATCGAACGCGATGATTTGAGCCGTGACCGTGGAGCCGATGTTCGCGCCCATGATCATGGGCACGGACTGGGCCAACGTCATGAGCCCGGCGGAAACGAAGCCGACCATCAAGACGGTGGTGATGGTGGAGGAATTCAGCAGCGCGGTGACGAGGGCACCGGCCAGCACGCCCCGAAACCGGTTTGCCGTGAGCACGCCAAGCAGCGCCTGCAATCTGGATCCGGCGATGGCCTTGAAGCCTCCCGTCATGAATTGCAGGCCGAGCAGAAAGAGCGCCAGACCGCCGACGAGAAGGCCGGACATCTCCACGAGATTCAGGCTGGCGATATTGGTTGCCGAGGGAATGGGTGTCATCGTTTTGCGCCTCGTAACGTTGCGTCCTCGCCCTCCCCGGCCGGCTTCAATGTCTGTGCGTCGTGGTTTCGTGCTCGGTTCGTTGCCGGTACGACGAGAGCTTCACTGCGTCGAATCGCGATTTTGCTCGCCTATTCTGTTTCGAAACAGAATAACAGGGCGGGAATTGGCACGGTGGGTTATGTGCCCGGTCTGCCTGTCTCTTATCGTCTTTGGGCGCTCGTACGGCGCTTCCGATGCGCGCCGTCCTGTTGCAGATCAGCGTAAAGTCAGTTTTATAGCGCGCTGTTATTGGCCCGCTGGTGCAGTGGGTGCGGGCACAATCTTTATTTTTGATCTGAGCGCCTGTCGAGGCAGCGTTTCCCGGGAGAGAGACCATAACGAATACAGAATCCCTCCCTGATGCAACGCGGCAACTGCACGCCTCACATCCCCGTGACTGATGGCCTGGAGTGCGTCCGCTGTCGCGCTCGCACCATGCATCAGTACGCTGGCATGCCGGTAACACGCCATCATGCAGGCGTTACAAGGTTCCTTGTCGGCCGGGATATGGTCGAGATCGAACACCGAACCCATCGGTTCGGGCCACGCCTCGCAACGCCAGATGTCCAGATTCCAGTCGATGTAGAAATACTTGTTTCCGCCGATACACGGTACGCGTTGCGGCTCTCCGCGCACGAACCGCTCGACCTCGGCGAGTGCGCCCGCCGGATCAAGCACACGAAAATGCCGTTTCATCCTCGCGATGGCATGCAAGGCATCAACCAGTTCTTTCTCATCGAGATCGATAAGCTTCGAATCCTCGTCATAGACGAGCGAACTCGATCCAAATGGTGCGCGCCGCGGGTAAGAAAACGCGACGGAATCGAAGCCGAGTTGCGCGAACGTTTCAGGAAGCTTCTCGTAGTTGACCAGCCTGCTCACCGTAACGGAAGCGGTGGTAGAAATCCCGTGGGTGCGAGCAGCCGCAATGCCCTCTTTAATACGTTTGCCGAGGCCGTTTAGTCCGCGATTTAACTCGTGCTCGCCCAAATCGTGGCTATCGATCGAAACGAGCAAACGCTTGAGTCCAGCGTGCGCCAGATCGGGAATATGGCGCGCAAGAAACCAGCCGTTGGTAATGAGGCCGCACTCCATGCCGGCCTGCGACGCCGAGGCAACGATCGCCGCCATACCCGGATGAACCAGAGGCTCACCGCCCTGAAACGTCACGTACTTGATATGGCGTCGACGCAAAACAGGCAGCGCGCGCGCAAACGCTTCAGGATCGAGATAACGTCGCGGCCCCACCAGTTTTTTGTCGCGGGAAAAACCGCAGAAATCGCATGCGGCGTTACATACATTCGTGACGGAGATGTCGCACACGGCCGGCAGGATATTGCCCGGCCCAGCCGCGCCTGTATCCGGTTTTGCAGGAGCCGCTATGCCGACATCACGCGCGAGTCTGTCCATACATTTCCCACCGGTTGGCGCCCGGACTGGCGCGCATTATGCCGGGGCAAATGCGGGTCCGGGGTGAAGAAGTACGGCGCGAATCATGTGGACGACTGGCGGCCAGACTCGCCATGCATCCCGCATGGATTGGATTTGCATCGGTAATGTGCATCGTAGATGTGACGACGCAGCGACGCAAGGCCGACTCGTTCGATCCGTTTCGTGTCGCTTGATGTAACCCCGGAATCACTACGGATCCAAGGTGGAAATGGCTGGCGTGACGGTGTGGCCGGACATTGACGCGTATCGCGCTCAGCGCTTTGCAGCGCTCGCCAATGCCGCACATTCAGGAGAAATCGGACGCCGCGCGAAGCGGCGACCGATATTTACGTAACTGTAAGGATGGTTGAGAGCAACTCTATCAACACTTCCGGAGAATGGCGTACACGCATGTTGCGGGCCGCACAATGACGTCCGGAAACGCCATGTGACGCGAGCCATTACCGGTCACTTACCAGTCGTAAATCGGGTTTGGGAAATAGTTTCTAGTACAACCAGGTGAATGACTGACCGCTGCGTGCGTGTAGCGGTCAGTCATGTGATTACAACGCGAGCTTCGCCGCCAGTTCGGCAACGTGCTTGCCCTGGTAGTGCGCGATGTCGAGTTCGTTGGCGCTCGGCTGGCGTTTGCCATCGGCACCGGCAAGCGTCGTCGCGCCGTAGGGCGAACCGCCGGTAATCTCGTCCATCTTCGTCAGGCCCGCGCAAGCGTATGGCACACCCACGATCACCATTCCATGATGCAGCAGCGTGGAGTGGAACGACGTGATCGTCGTCTCCTGGCCTCCGTGCTGTGTGCCCGTTGAAGCGAATACGCTGCCGATCTTCCCGACGAGTGCGCCCTTCATCCACAGGCCACCGGTTTGATCGAGGAAATTGCGCATCTGCGCAGCCATATTGCCGAAGCGAGTCGGCGTGCCGAAAATAATCGCGTCGTAGCCGGCCAGTTCGTCGATCGTTGCGATCGGCGCATTCTGATCGACTTTGATACCAGCGGCTTTCGCCTGCTCAGTCGGGATCGTTTCCGGCACGCGCTTGAGGGTTACGACGGCGCCCGTTACCGAACCCGCACCTTCCGCGACGGCCTTCGCCATCGTCTCGATATGACCGTACGAAGAGTAGTACAGCACAAGAATCTTGCTCATCAGGTTTCTCCAGTTTTACGGTGATCCGTATTCGGGATCGATTAACGCCATAGAGGCAGCGCACTCTGGTTCAACACATACCAGCGATCATGTCGATCGCCCTACTGAATCGCTATCACTCCAGCATCCTGACGCCGCACCGTCACGCGGTATCGCCGGGCATCCCGACCACGCACGCTGGTTCGTCTGACGAGGCCACGGGTTGTATACATTCGGCTTGCAGCAACGAGCGAGAAACCGCTGCGCCGGTTGACGCGCCGTATTTGCGGCGGTTGGCCCGTTGCGCAGCATGCACGCGATACGACGCAGTCTACGCGATCGCTCGAAGGAATGAACCAGGCCGGTTCAAATTCCCCGGCATCAACCAATGCATCCCTGCCTACCACCCATACTTCAGTTCGACACCGGCATAGTCCGCGTTACGCCCGCCCGCCTGCCGGATCGAGTCGCCCACCTGGAAGTGCACCGCTTCAATCGCACCGATCAGATTTGCTGCAATCGTCCAGTCGGCGCGCAATTGCACATACATCCCCGTCCACCGGCTGCCCTTGCCCGCGGTGCCCGGCACGGGCCGGTTCGCCTGCTGATAGACGGCGTCCCCGGTTGTCTCGCGCCACTGCAAGCCGAGCGCACCGAGCAGCGCGAGATTCGCGCTCGGCTTGAGCGCGATGGATGGCTTGATATGAATGAGGTTCGAATAACCCGTGTAGCCCGCGAGCGTGAAATAGTAGCCATTCGAAAACAATGCATTGAACGTCTCCACGCGGCCGTCATGCGGATGGCGGTCGCCCGAAGCCGCATCGATCTGCAATGCGACGCGCGGCGACCACGGCAGGTCGAGCTTGTAGCCCGCAATCGAACCCATTGCCCACGCAAGGATCGTGTTGCCGCCTACGGTCCCTGTCTGAAGCATGCCTTCGACGTCCCAGTCGAAGCGATCACGCGTACCGGAATAGCGCATGTCCCAGACGTCGCGGCGCTCGACGCCATTCGCATCGAGAAACCGTGCGTTGCTACGGTTGTAGCGCGACCAGTAGCCCGACAAATCGCCCGGCCCCACCGACTGGCGCTCGAAACGCACTCCGCTGAACGTCAGATCGCGGTTCGACACGTCGTCGAACGCCGTTTCATCGCGGTTCTGCACAGGCTGTGTGGCGTAGGCGATGAAGCGCCACTTCTGGTATTCATAGTCTGCCCAGATTGCGTCATACGCCTGACGCACATTCGGTCCGTCGCGCACGGAAATGAAGCGCTGCAGGTCGAATGCCATTTGCTGGCGGCCAACGCGAAACTTGAATGTGCCGCTGCCGAGCGTGCCCGTATAGGTCACGAATGCCTGCTCCAGATCGAGCGGATTCTTGTCGACCGGCGTGACCTGATTCTTGCCAAACGCGCGCGCATCCTGGAGTTGCACGAAGAACTGCCAATGCTTGGCCAGACGCGCATCCGCGTGGACCTCGACGCGCTGAATCAGATACGTGTCCGACTGCGCGGAACCGATTCCGAACAACGGCGCATTGTTAGTTTCGACGCGCTCGCGCAGATTCGCACCGAGCGACAGCCAGGACGCGGCATCATCGCTGCGCGCGATGTACTTCAGGCCGTCGAGCGGCTCGCGCGCAACGCAGGGATTGGCGAGCACCGACCAGTCTTCCTGCCAGCGATTGAACAGCACCACAGGCCGTTTTGCGGCGCACACGGACGTGGATGTCCCTGTGCCAGCCGAAGTGCTTGCGCCCGCATCGACCGCATGGTTTGCCGCTGCTGCGGGTTGTGAAGCCGTATCCGCCTGTGCCGCCTCTGTCGCGGTCAGCAACAGACCCACAAAAGCCGTGGCGCCCGCAGCCTTTTCGAAGCGACGCCTGCGCCTTCCGATCGACGCCATCCATTCCCTTCCGGCCACGAGCGTGTGGCGATATCTCTCCGCCCCTTCGCGCGGCGCACGGAATCCGCGCCGGTCGTCCCGGTCTCGCGAAATCATGGATGCCCCGAGGTGGACACGCGATCCTGCTCGCCAGTGGTAAAAACGAGCCCCGCGAGTACGAATGCGGGAGCGAGCAGCGCCCAGAATCCCACGTAAAGCATGCCCATCGCGCCTGCCACCGCGCCCAACGCGAACGCGATAATGGCCGGCATCATTCTGGCAAATCGTGCGCGTGCCGCCGCGCGCACGCCGATCTCGGTGGTCGCGGATAGCATGTCAATCACGTCGAGGATCGACTGTGTGACGTTGCCCGTCATCACAGTATTCGGCACACCGGCACGCTTGATCAGACGCGGATGTGCATTCTGCACGCCCATCGCAATCGCGCCGACCACGCCCGCCACAATGGCCGGGAGACCATCGGGCTGGCTAATCGGCGTTGCCCAGACGCCAGCGAAGCAAAAGCCGAACATGAGCACGGCCTGGACCGCATGCAGCATGCGCGCGCCCTGGCGCGCATGCCGCCCGGACAGCGACCGCACGAGCAGACTGCTGAGGACGACCCCGCCGACAAAAGCAGGCAACACGATCAATTTCAGCAGGACTCCGCCACTGAAGCCTGCAACACCCGCACCGATCAACACGAAGTTGCCCGTCACGTGGGCGATGAACAACCCGAACAGCGCGACAAAACTCAACGTATCGACAAAACCGGCAATGGCTGCAAGGACCGTGTCCTCGGATTTCATTTAGTCACGCCAGCGTGGATTTCAGCGATGTAACCTCCCGGGAACTGGACAATCGCGGCTTCACGTCCGTCCGATGTGAACGGCGGCACGAGCACGCTCACGCCAGCGGCCTTCGCCTTTTGCAGCGTGTCGTCGAGATTCGCGACTTCATATCCCGTCGTTTCGCGCCCGAACGGATATGGCAATTGACCATCCGTTACGAGCACGGTCATCTTGCCGAAGCCCGATTCGATGCGAATGCGGCGATACGTGTCGTTCGGGCGGCCAATTTCGATACCCGGCGCCTTCAGCACATCGGACACCACCTTGCCATTCGAGAACTTCACGAAATCGTGAACCAGCTTGCGTACGCTTTGCGCCGAAACGTAGACGCGATTCTCGGGAATGGTCTGCAGCGCATCGTATTGCGGCGCCTGGTTGTGCCAGTAGAGCTGCATATTCACGCCGCCCGCCCATCTGATCACCACGTCGCGGCCAATCGGATCGGGAAACGGATCGACGATCACATCCGCACCATGCGCGCGCGCCGCCTTCACGGCGGCATCCATGTCCGTGACGAGGTAACCCGTACGCTCGGCGCCGAAGGGATACGGCACAGGCGTCTTGAAGCCGAACACGGACATCGTGCCCACGGGTGTCAATACGAGCTGCGACATCGTCTGGCTCGGCGTCGGCGTGACCTGGAAAACGCCCTGCTTCGACTTGCTGCCGCCGAATGTCGCCACGACGCTATCCGTGAAGCGGTCGAAGTTTTCTGGCGCGACATACACGTGTGTCGTGTCGTACTGCGGGCCGACTGCGACGGACGGCGATGCGGCTGCAATCACCGGCGGCTTCGCAAACGACGCTGGCGTAGCCAAAAAACCAAACGCGATTGCTGCGCCGATCAATACCGGGCGAATGATTTTCATAACGTAATTCTCCTGTGATTGCAGCGTAACGTTCGATTGATCACGCGCGGCGATCGCAGGCGGAACGTGTTGAATCGCCGATCATGGCCGCAGGCACGCGTGCCGCGATCGAACCGAGATGCTCGAAAAAAGCCGATCACACTGCCCAGCAGGAGCAGCCCAGCGCGCCCCAGAAACCCTTCGCATCCGAGGTCGGCAATACGCGGCTCCACGCGAGCGCATGCGCATGACCGTGCAGGTTGCACGCACTCGCGCAACCACACATTGCCGCCGCAGCAGCACGCTGCAGCGGTGCGACGCTGCGTTGCTGCGCGCCCCAGCCGCCATAGCCTCCGAACGCGTGCACCGGCGACCAGTCGGGCATCGCTGGCGGAATCGGCGCATCGTATTGCGAGAACGGGCCGGCACCCCAGACGATTCTTCCGCCAACGACCGTCAGCAATGCGGTTGTGTCTGCAATATCATCCTCGGGACACGAAAAGAAGTCGCGGTCCGGCACGATCAGATCGGCAAGCTGCCCGACAGCAATGCAGCCCTTCTTGCCCGCTTCGTTCGAGAACCACGTCACGTACTCCGTCCACATGCGCAGCGCCGTCTCGCGGTCGAGCAGATTACGTTGCGGATACATCCGCATTCCGCCGACCGTCTTGCCGCTCACCAGCCACGCAAGCGACACCCACGGGTTGTACGAAGCCACACGCGTCGCATCGGTGCCCGCGGAAACCTTCAACCCCTTTTCCAGCATCTTCGCGACGGGCGGAGTCGCTTCCGCCGCGACCGCACCATATCGCTCGACGAAGTATTCGCCCTGATACGCCATCCGGTGCTGAACCGCGATGCCGCCCCCGAGCGCCGCGATGCGGTCCATCGAACGTTCGGAGACAGTTTCCGCGTGATCGAAGAACCAGTTGATGCCGTCGAGCGGAATGTCTCTGTCCACCTTCTCGAAGACGTCCAACGCGCGACTGATGGATTCGTCGTACGTGGCGTGCAGCCGCCACGGCCAGCGATTCTGCGCGAGCACGCGCACCACGCCTTCGAGTTCGCCTTCCATCTCCGGCGACAGATCCGGGCGCGCAACACGGAAGTCCTCGAAGTCGGCCGCGGAAAACACGAGCATCTCGCCAGCGCCGTTATGGCGAAAGTAATCCGTGCCATCGTGATACTTGACCGTGCGGGTCCAGTTCACGAAATCCTCTTTCTCCGCCTTCGGTTTTTGGGTGAACAGGTTATACGCGACACGCACCGTCATCTCGCCCGCTTCGTGCAGCTTGCTGACGACTTCATAATCCTCCGGATAATTCTGGGAACCGCCGCCCGCATCGATGACGCCGGTCACACCGAGGCGGTTGAGTTCACGCATGAAATGGCGCGTCGAATTGTATTGATACTCCAGCGGCAGCCTGGGGCCTTTCGCAAGCGTCGCATACAGGAGTGCGGCATTCGGATTCGCCAGCAGCAAACCGGTTGGATCGCCCGCGGAGTCGCGAAAAATCTTGCCCCCTGCCGGATCGGGCGTGTCCCTTCCATAACCGACCACACGCAGCGCGGCTGCGTTGAGCAGCGCGCGGTCGTAAAGATGCAGGATGAACACCGGCGTATCGGGCGCGACTGCGTTGAGTTCCTCGATCGTCGGCAAGCGCTTTTCCGCGAATTGATGCTCCGTGAAGCCACCGACCACGCGCACCCATTGCGGTGCAGGCGTGATCGCCACCTGCTGCTTGAGCATTTCCATGGCGACGGCGAGCGAGCGCACGCCATCCCAACGCAGCTCCATGTTGTAGTTGAGGCCGCCACGAATCAGATGCAGGTGATTGTCGATCAGGCCGGGCAACACGGGACGACCACCGAGATCGATGCGCTTCGTCGCGCCGCCCGCGAGCGGCACGATATCGGCATCGCTGCCGACCGCGACGAAGCGGCCATCGGCCATCGCCACCGCAGTGGCACCCGGATTCGAGCGGTCCAATGTGATGAACCGTCCGTTATACAGAATGAGATCGGGTTGGGCTGCGGTTGCACTCATGGGAATGTCCTCACTTCGTTGACTTCGAAATCAATTCGCGCTTGCATTGCTTCAAAACCGAACCAAAGGCCGCGCATTAAAGGCCCAAAAACGGTTTCAGCAACGGAATGGCCTGCATGCCGATCGTCATGCCGAACAGGCCGACGAGAGCAACCAGCGGCGGTGCGGGCGAGCGGACCTTGATCACGCTGTAGATCACGCCGATCAACGCGCCCGCGCCCAGTGACACCAGATACGGCTCCATACAATCAGTCTCTCCGAAGGTTTACGACCGGCCGGTGCGACGCCTTCGCGTGGAAAGCGGCGCATCGGCTTCACGCGATCAGCTTCGGGAATCGCGACGATAACGATCAGTGCGCTGCAACCGCCGGCAGCACCTCGCCCAGCTTCGCCGCGCGCTGGGGCGCCTTGTGAACCATCGTGTAGGCGTAGTCGATGCCCATGCCGTATGCGCCCGAGTGCTCCCGCGCAATCGCCATGACCGCATCGTAGGTTTCGCGGCGAGCCCAGTCGCGCTGCCATTCGAGCAGGACCTGCTGCCAGGTGACGGGCACGACGCCCGCCTGGATCATGCGCTGCATCGCGTAGTCATGCGCCTCCTTCGACGTACCGCCCGATGCATCGGCTACCATATAAATCTCGTAGCCGCCTTCGAGCATCGCGCACAGCGCAAAGGTGGTATTGCAGACTTCGGTCCACAGGCCCGCCACGATCACCTTCTTGCGGTTGTTCGCGGCAAGCGCGTCGCGAACCTTCTGGTCGTCCCATGAGTTCATCGAGGTGCGCTCGAGCAGCGTTTTACCCGGGAACACGTCGAGCAATTCCGGATAAGTGAATCCCGAGAAGCTCGTCGATTCGACTGTCGTGATCGTGGTGGGAATCTCGAACACCTTGGCCGCCCTGGCCAGCCCGACGACGTTGTTCTTCAGCACCTGCCGATCGATCGACTGAACACCGAACGCCATCTGCGGCTGCTGATCGATGAAAATCAGCTGGCTGTTCTGCGGGGTAATTAATTCGAGCTTCGAATTGGTCATGGCGCACCTGACGTTTGATGCGTAAAAAGAGCCACCAGACCGGAATAACCGGAATGGGTGGAATAGAGGATGAGCTGGCAATTCGCCGTCCAGCCCGCGCCATTTAACATGTAAATCAAAAAAGAGGAAAACAAATAAATAGCGTTCGAGCAACCCCGAAAGTTGAATGTCAAATCACCATGCTTACCGCGCATTTAGCCTTTTCTTGTTGCATCAAACCCGATACGCTTTAAAAAATTCGCGATCCAGTTCGTGATACCCAGCAAATTGTCAACGAGATTCGCTTCATGAAATCGTATGCATTTTCGCTACTCGCCGGTATCCTCGCCGGTATCGTCTACTACACGATCGGCGTCCAATCTCCGGCTCCGCCCGCAATTGCGCTGGCGGGCCTGCTCGGCATGCTGGCGGGCGAGCAGATATTGCCCATCGCGCGCCATGTACTTTCGGGTCTCAGGCTGAAGGCCGCATGGCGCGAAGCGAAATCCGGCCAGCATATGTTCGGTGCGTTACCGGGCGCCCGATCGTCCGATACGATCGATACATCCGCAAAGAATCAGCATCGATCATGATGTAGGCGCGCATGGAGCATGCGCAGGCTGTCCGGCAGCGCGCATCTGCCGGACGCAGCATTCGATCGAGTGAGATGTTGTGTCGGGTTCGCGCGAGAAGAGGGTTGCCGCACGCGAAAGCCGGGCTGCCCAGACGCTCGGGAAGGCGCCCGGGTGATCGCAAGAGCCGCGGTAAGAGCAGCGGTAAGCGCCGTAAAGCTGGACCGCTATTGGGTCGCCAGCGACTCCACCAGCCGAACGCGATGCGATGCGGCGGTGGCGCGACTCAGGTCGCGGCGCATTCGTTTGAGCGCCGCACGGTCGAACGAGAATCCGATCCAGCCGAACCCGCCGTGGCGCAACAACAGCACGATGCCGTCGATTGTCAGGTTGGGCTCCGCGAACCAGAGCGGCTGGAGGGTGATGTGATAGTTGTGCGTGGGCGAAAGCCGCGGCGCGACGGGTGGTTTCATCGCCGACCGGCAGAGCGCCAGTTTCTGAATCAGCGCTTCGGCCTGCGCGCCGTCGAGTATCGTCGAGGCCCCGCCGCACTCGATCAGCAAGGCAGCCTTGCCTTCACGCTCTACACGAGCGACTTGCAACCCACCTTGTTCGCGCATCTTCGCTCCCCAACGCGCTGTTCGCGCCCTGTCCCGTTTCGCCAGAAAAACCGTTCCTGACGGCAATCGTGGCACCGTCTGCCCGGGCCTTCAATTTCGCCTCGATGAAAAATCGTTCACGTCGCTGAAAATGCCACGTGCAATAACAGAATGGGTCATTCTCAGACGCTCATTGCACCCCCGACACCCGCCGGTGTCGAGGGCTCTTTTGTTGCGACGCCTTTACCGCTTTCCCTACTGCTTTCATCAGCCCGCGCCGAAATACGGCTGACAAAAACCAGCCGGGCCAACGCAGGCGTCCGGTCCGTCGGGCTGTCCATGCAGGCCGGCGCAGCCGGCCAGCGCAAACGTCAGCGCTGCACCGAGCGCGAAACGCGTCCAACTGCGGCGCTTGCGCGGTTGCTCATCATGGCGATTCGGCATGGCGTTTTTCCCTGTGCATTTAGTGATGCGCATAAAACTCACGATTCAGTTCCTTTAGTTCGCCGCTGCGAACAGCTTCGATGTATTCGTCCTTGATCTGCTGCCGTGTCTTGCCGCGCGTGTTTGCAGTCGCTGCGGCCTGCCCGGTCTGGGCAGGACTCGCGGCGAGCTGCAGCTCCGGCGTCGTTGGCGCGTCCTGTGCATGCGCGACCCCGCATGCAAGTAGCGCCGCGCCGAGCGCGGCAGTCCATTGCACCCGTTTCTTCATCTTCAATCTCCGCGTCGATAAGTCTTTCACGATCCACATGGCCGCCGCTTTTGCGTTCGATCGCATTTGATCGCGCGTGACGAAGCGACAACGAGCCAGGAGGCGAAGCTACGATAACGGTGCGCGCCTGTACCGATATCGACGAACACATGAACAAATATTCATTCGGCTCCGGCCAACACTCAATCGTCAAAATCGGCCGAACCAGTCGACCGGCTACATCGCGGCCACGGGCATGCGCATCATCTTCCGGTGCTCGCCACGCGTTGTTTTTCGCTGACGTAAAAACAACGCCACGATCACCATCCGGCCTTGCGGCGCCCTGCCGACAGGGCTCGCGGGACCAACGGCATTCTGAAATTCAGAGTTTTAGTTTTTTGCATTTTGGACATTCCGGCCTTTTGCATAATCGCCGCGAATTGATTGGACTCGCGGCTCATGCCATTCCACCCTTGGTGAGGCCCATTCAATCCGGACCGGCCTTCCAGCTTCGCTGGAGACCGGAGATAGACGACATAAATGTTCATCAATAAAACGTCCATGAAAAAACTCCTGATCGCAACGGCAGCGCTGGCGACTTTCGCCACCGCCGCTCATGCGCAAAGCAGCGTCACGCTTTACGGCACGCTCGACGACGCCATCGCCTGGTTCGGCAACGTCAAGGGCGCCAACGGCTCGGGCAATCTGGTCAAGATGTCGGCCGGCAACGTCTCGCCGAACCTCTGGGGCCTCAAGGGCGACGAGGATCTCGGCAACGGCCTGCACGCGGTCTTCCGGATCGAGAGCGGTTTCGACTTAAACACGGGTAGTTCGAACCAGGGTCAGCGCCTCTTCGGCCGTCAAGCCTACGTCGGCCTGCAGTCGAACAACATGGGCACGGTGACGCTCGGCCGCCAGTACGATCCGCTGATCGAGCTGATCCAGCCGCTCACGAATGACGACGTCTTCGCTTCGACGTTCGCCACGCCGGGCGACATCGACAACTACGACAACAGCTTCCGCACCAGCAACGCGATCAAGTACATGAGCCCCGATATCTCGGGCTTCAAGGTGTCGGCCATGTACGGCTTCGGCGGCGCGGCCGGCAGCATGGGCGCAGGCCAGACCTACGCAGCAGCCGTGTCGTACAACAACGGCCCGATCGGCCTCGCCGCGGGCTATTTCCGCGCGACGAGCGGCAACGGCACCGTGTCTTCGTTCGACGGCCTCCAGAGCCCGACGACCGGCGGCGTTGACTACGATTCCGCAGGCATCTCGGGCGGCTTCGTGTCGGCCAACTCGCTGCAGATCGTGCGTGCGGCAGGCAGCTACGCGATCGGCCCCGTCACGACCGGCATTTCGTACAGCAACGTCCAGTACCAGAATTACCAGACTGCAACGTCCGGCTCGAACAACCGCACGGAGTTCAACACCGGGCAAGCCTACGTGAACTACCAGCTCCTGCCGGCAATGGTGGTTGGCGTCGGCTACAACTACACGAAGGGCGGCGGCAACGGCGTGGACGTTACGTATAACCAGGTCAGCCTCGGCGCGATCTACTCGCTGTCGAAGCGCACGGACATCTATGCGCTCGGCGGCTACCAGAAAGCTTCGGGCAACACGTTCAACTCGAGCGGCGTCCTGTCCACGGCTGTTGCGTCGATGGGCGACTTCGGCAACGACGCGAGCAACGACCGCCAGGGCATGGTCATGGTCGGTATCCGCCACCGCTTCTGATCGGTCGTCGCCTCGCGACGATCCCTCCCCTGTCTCCGGCCTGCGGGCCGGATTCGGCCCCGCCGCGCACGTCATGTCCGCGGCGTTTTTTTGCTCCTTCGCTTCGCGCGTCCACATCGTATGTGGCGTTGCCCGCAGCCCGCGCGTTGCACATCTTTGCGCTTCGTTTCAGTTACTAAACTTCGTTTCATCTTCTTCTTAGCGCTTCTTAAAACAACATGCTTCGAGCCTCTTCGATAATGCTCACGTATTTAAAAATCGGAAAACCCGGACGAGCCGATGCGGCATCTCCCCGGGTCAAAACGGAATCGTGAATGAACCAACTGCAAGCCATGCGGGTGTTCATCCGCATTGTCGATCTGGGCGGTTTCAATCTGACCGCGAAGCAGCTCGGCATGTCGGGCGCGGCGGTCACGCGCAGCATCGGCATGCTCGAAGCGCATCTCGGCATGCGGCTTCTGAATCGCTCCACACGCAGCCTCTCGCTCACAGAAGCGGGACAGCTCTATCTTGAAGGATGCCGTGCTGTCGTCGAGAAGCTCGACGAAGTGGAGTCCGATCTCGTCCGCGCCACGCGCGCGCCGATCGGCGTGCTGCGCATCGCGGCGCCTGCCGTATTCGCCGGCGGCGATCTGGCGGGCCTGTTCCGCGAGTACCGCGAGCGCAACCCGCGCGTCGATTTCGCGGTCACGGTCTACGATACGCCGATCAACCTGATCGACGGCGGCTACGACATCTGCTTCGCGACCAGCCGGCATCCGGCCAGCGCTTCGCTCGTGAGCCGAAGCCTCACGTCGGAGCAGGAAATCGCGGTCGCCTCGCCCGCCTATCTGGCCGCGCATGGCCAGCCGCATCAACCATCCGATCTCTCGGCGCACGAACTGATCGCGCTCGCGGACGGGCCGCGCATCTGGGAATTCGGCATCGATCGCAACATCCAGCGCATCACCGTGAACGGGCCGCTCACCACGAGCAACTACGCCATGGCGCGCGCGGCGGCGCTGGCGGACATGGGCATCGCGCTGTTACCGGCGAAGCTTGTCGAGCAGGATGTCGAAAGCGGCGCGCTGCGGCGCGTGCTCGAACGGCATGACGTCAACGGCGGGCGGCTGCATATCTCGATCGTGTACCCGGGCCGCAACTATCTGACGATGAAGGTGCGCAGTTTCATCGACTTCGCCGTCGACCACTTCAGAACGGATACGGCGCAAGCGTCGAACGGGCTGCGCAGCGCCGCCTGAACCTCTCCTGAACAACGAATCGCACAATAAGCGCGCGACGTAGCTGCGCTGCCCGAGCTTCCTTGAGGCCAGGCGCGTGCTCGTGAAGCGAACGGGCAATTCACGTACCTTGGTGCGTGGCGGCGACACTAACAGGATCCTCATCGCGCATCCGGCTCATTCGCCACGAGCGCGCCCGGCCAGCACTCGACGCTGATACGCGCACCCGATTCCGCGCTTTCGTTTGCATCGTGGTTCGCGCTGTCGTTCAGTTCGCCGTTCGCGTCTTCGATGCGAAGCCTGAAATCGTGCAACCTCAGCACCGCGGCGACCATGCTGAGCCCGAGTCCCGAACCGGGCACCTGGCGTGCGGCGCTGCCGCGATAAAAGCGCTGCAATACCGCGGCCCGCTCCACATCCGGAATGCCGGGGCCGTTATCGGCGATCTCGACTACCGCGCCAGACGCCGTCGCGCGCAACGCCACGCTCACGCTGCCGCCCTGCGGCGCGAACTTGATCGCATTGTCGATCAGGTTGCTGAACGCCTCGAACAGCAACGCGCGGTCGCCGTGAATCGGTGCGGCCTCATCGATCTGTGCGCGCCACTTCAGCGCGCGGCTTTCGGCGAGCGGCTCGTAGAGTTCCGCGAGTTCCTGCACGAGCTCCGCCAGATCGACGAACCCGAAACCGCCGCGACGCTGCAGCGTGCCGATTTCCGAAATCCGCAGCATGGCGCGGAACCGTTCGAGCAGGCGATCCGTCTCGTCGCGTGCGCAATCGATCAGCGCCGCGCCCGCTGCGTCGGTGCTCACGGATTCGAGCGCGGCGACGCGCCCGAGCACGGTGTGCAGGCGCGCGAGCGGCGTGCGCAGGTCGTGCGCGATGCCGTCGCAGGCGCCCTTGACCTCGCCCATCAGGCGCTCGATCTCGTCGAGCATGTGGTTCACCAGATGCGCGAGCATGTCGAGTTCGTCGCTGCTGCCGCCCACGGGCAGGCGCTGCGCGAGGTCGCCCTGCGCGATGCAGAGCGTCACGCGGCGCATTTCGTACACGCGCCGGATTTGCCGCACGCCCAGCACGAGCGAACTGGCGATGACGAGCAGCACCGCAATGCCGCCGCCCGCCATGAGCGACCGGATCACGATCTCGCGGATCAGCAGGACGCTCGTCATGTCGCGCGCAACGACGAGTTGCCGGCCATCCGGCCGCTTGTCCGTCATTGACCGGACGATCGGCGAGCGTACGCCATCGAGCAGCAGCAGCGTATGCCTGAGCGTGACGCCCGTGCGGCCGGTGCCGTCGGTGACGCCGTGCGACGGCAACACGGCAACGTCGCCCGCGATATGCCGGCCCGCACTGTCGAAGAGCCCGTAGTAGTTCGAATGCCTGTGCCCGTATTCGAGGCGACGGGTGATCACACCGGCGAGCTGGCCATCGGGCACGGAACCGAAATAGTTGAGCTGCCAGTTGAGAATCGCGTCGGTGTCGCGCTCGATCGAGCCCGTCGCCACCCACGAGATGACGCCGACGAGCAGCGTCAGCACGACTCCGAACAGCGCGGTGAATACGTAGAGCCAGCGCACCGTGGCCGTATGCCAGCGATGGCCGGCCAGATCGTGGGCCTCCGGCGTGGAACGACTCACTGCGTCCTCCTAGCCGAGCATGTAGCCGGAACCGCGGACGGTCTGGATCATCGGCTCCACACCCGGCGGATCGATTTTCTTGCGCAGGCGCCCCATGTGGACGTCGATCAGGTTTGTGCCCGGATCGAAGTGGTAACCCCATACGGCCTCGAACAGCATCGTGCGCGTGATGGTCTTGCCCGCGTGGCGCATCATGAATTCGAGCACCTTGAACTCGGTGGGCAGCAGCGCAATGTCTTCGCCGCCCCGGCTGACCCGTCTGGAAATGAGATCGATCTCGAGATCGCGCACATGCAGCACGGTCTCGGGCGCCGCGCCCGTGGATTGCCGCCTGCGCAGCAGCACTTCCAGGCGCGCCGTGAGTTCGTCGGGATCGAAGGGCTTGGTCAGATAGTCGTCGCCGCCCGCGCGCAGGCCGCGCACGCGCTCGTCGACGTCGCCGAGCGCGCTCAGCATCAGCACGGGGGTCTGCACGCCGACCGTGCGCATGGCGGTCAGGATCGAGAGGCCGTCGACGCCGGGCAGCATGCGGTCGAGCGTAATGACGTCGTACTGGTCGCTCAGCGCATGGGCCATGCCGTCACGGCCGTTGTCGACCCAATTAACCTGAAAACCGTGCTGAGTTAGCTCGCCGATGATTTCGTTCGCGGTAATGGCGTCGTCTTCAACGGTCAGCACGCGTACCTCGTTCATGGGGGGCTCCGGCAGCCAGCGAGCGCGAATCGCTCAGAAGCGGGGAATTTTACCGGCGCGTTTGCGCCGTCCTGCCGATATTTTCATGAAAATAATTTCATTTTCCCTACGATAGCAGCCCCGCAAGCGGCGCGCGGTCCTCCACGCAGTGTGCGGCGCTCAGCCGGTGCAAAGCTGGTAGCCATAGCGGCTCACGGTTTCGATGCTCGTGCGCATCCCGCACGCGCCAAGCTTGCGCCGCAGTCTCAGGACGACGAGATTCAGGCTCGTCGGCTCCACGCCCTCCTTCTCGGGCCAGGCATAGCGAATCAGATAGTCGCGCGCAATCGGCGCATTCGCCTCGCGCAGCAGGCATTCGACGACGAGATATTCGCGCCGCGTCAGCCCGACCCGTTGCGCGCCCTCCACCAGTTCGCGCGTGGCCGGATCGAGGCGGACTTCGCGTCCGCTTCCCCCCGCGCGGCCCGGCGCGTGGCGCGACAGTGCGCGCATGCGCTCGGTGATCTCCATCACCGAATACGGCGCGACAAAGCAGGCGTCGGCCCCGGCGCGCAGCAGTCTCGCGCAGTCGGCCGGCGAGGCCGCGTCCAGCACGACGACGAGCGAAGGCCGGCCCGGCAGACGCGCAAGCGTCGGCAGCGCCGCTTCGAGACCGGTCTGCGACGGTCCGCCTGCCACGCAGACCACGAGCGCATCGAACAGCTCCTGCGCGGCGAGGTAATGCGCGAAGCGCAGATCGTCGGTCGCCTCGACGCTGTGCAGGCTTTCGCTCAGCGCCTTGCAAAGATAGACCCGCTCCGCGTCGGATGCGCAGCTCAACAGGATTCTCATCGGTGGGTCGGGTCCGTCATGAATCGTGCGGCCAGCAATCCACGCGGATAAACGCGCCCGATGCGGGGCCGTCCGCGTCCGCGATGGAGAGCCGGAAGTCATGCAGCCGCACGACGGCGGTGACGATGCCGAGCCCGAGCCCCGTGCCCGGCACGTGACGCGTGCGCTCGCCACGGTAGTAGCGCGTCAGCACGCACTGCCGCTCGTCTTCGGGAATGCCGGGCCCCGAATCGACGACGGAGAATTGCGGTCCCGCTTCGAGCTGGCGCAGCCGCACGCCGACGTGCCCGCCATCGGGCGTGAATTTGATCGCGTTGTCGAGCAGGTTCGTGAACGCCTCGAAGAGCAGCGCGCGGTCGGCCCAGACCGCCCCGACGTTTTCGATGCTGACCGTGAACGCAATGCGCCGCTCGTCCGCGAGCGGCGTGTAGAGATCGCACAGTTCGGTGACGAGCACGTCGAGCGCAACGCTTGAAAACGCGCGGCGCCGCCGCAGCGAGCCGATCTCCGAGATGCGCAGCAACGCGGCGAAGCGGCCGAGGATCGCATCGGTGTCGTCGCGCGCAGCCGCCAGCACGCTCGCGGATTCGGCCGCGCCCGCGTGCGGCAACGACTCGGCCAGCGTCGCGAGACGCAGCTTCAACTGCACGAGCGGCGTGCGCAGGTCGTGCGCGACGACATCGCACGCGCCCTTCACTTCGTCCATCAGCCGCTCGATCTCATCGAGCATCTGATTGACGAGCCGCGCGAGCATGTCGAATTCGTCCTGCCCGCTCACGGGCAGACGCTGCGCGAGATCGCCGCCCGCGATGCGCGAGGTCACGCGCCGGATATCGGCGACGCGCCGCATCTGCCGGACACTGAGCAAGAGTCCTGCGGCGAGGCCGCCAAGCAGGCACGCACAGCCGCCGACCACGAGCGCCTTCAGCAGCTCGTCGCGCACGCGCTGCACATCGTCGAGCGTGCGCGCGACCACGAGCCGCGAGCCGTCGGCGCGCACTTCGCCCATCGCCCGCACGCGCACACGCCATGCGCCGACATCGAACCACAGCGTGTTGCCTTGCTCCAGATCGTGCGGATGGGTGAAGCGCTCGAATACGAGCGCGGGCGGAACGCTGAGGAGGTCGCCCGCGAGCCGGCGGCCGTCGGGCGCGAAGAGGCCGTAGTAGTTGCGCTGGTGCGCCTGGCGCCGGATGCGCGCGTCGATCGACGTTGCGAGATCGTCGTTCGCGTAGCCGTCGAAATAGCGCAGTTGCCAGCGCAGCCCGCTATCGGTCTCGCGCTGCATCGCCGCGTTGACGGAATACTCGATGAGCCCGAGCAGCGCCGTGAATGCCACGGAGAAAATCACGGCGTAGGCGATGAACCACCGGAACACGGTGCTTCGCCAGCGCTCGTGCCGCGGGTCGGCAACGGGGACGCGAATCCTTGCCTGCACAACGGGCATGGCCAGCGGTCGGGACAGATTCATCATTCGGGCGTCAATCCAGTGAACACGTCGACCCTGTCCGATATCCACGCATTTTCAGCCCGCCTCGCGCCCATCCTTCCAGACGGGCAGCGATCCTGGCCTCCGTGCTGCGGCGCAACGACATCATTTCCATGAAGAGAGCGTCAAGTTTCTAAAGTTGCGCGCCTGCCGCCACGGCGGCTTCGCGCGTGCGGGCGACATCGTCGCGGCCCGGCATCGTTTGCGCCTCGTCCGGCAGGTCCGCCCGGCTCCAGCCGCCGCCCAATGCGCCGATCAGCGCAACCGAGGTCTGCAGGCGGCGCGTCTTCAACTGGATGGTGGCGATCCGTGCGTTGAGCGCCGCGATCTGCGCGACGGTCACGTTCAGATAGTTGTCGATGCCGCCCGTGTAAAGCGTCAGCGCAAGCTTCTGCACCTGTTTCGCGGCGGCAAGCGCCGCGTCCTGTTGCTGCGACTCCTGCGCAAGACCATCGGTCAGCGCAAGGTTGTCCTCGACTTCGCGAAACGCCTGCAGCACCACCGCGCGGTACTGGTCGCCCGTCTGCGCGAACTGCGCCCAGCTCGCCTGCAACTGGGCGCGCCGCAGGCCGCCCTCGAAGAGCGGCAGCATCGCGGACGCACCGACTGCCCAAAGGGTGTTGGGCAGCGAGGCGAGGCCCCACGCCGTGTCCTCGAAGCCCGCCTGCGCGGCAAGCCGAACGTTCGGATAGAACGCGGCGCGCGCGATGCCGATTGCGGCATTCGCGGCGGCCATGCGGCGCTCGGCCGCCGCGATGTCGGGCCGCCGCTGCAGCAGCAGCGATGGCATGCTCACGGGCACGACGGGCACGGCCACATGCATGACCGACTCGCTCGCCAGATGGAAGCCGATCGGGTTCTCGCCCGCCAGCACAGCCACCGCGTGTTCGAGCACGCGGCGCTGGGAGACCACCTCGGTGTCGGCGGCCTTCGCGGAGGCTAGCTGGTTCTGTGCGCGCGCAACGTCGAGCCCTGCCGCAATCCGCCCCGCGTAGCGGGTTTGCGTGATTTCCAGCGCGTTTTGATAGAGCGCGATGGCCCGGCCGTAGGCCGCGTGCTCGGCATCGAGCCCGCGCATCGCCATGTAGTCGCTTGCGAGTTCGGTTTCGAGGCTGAGCCGCGCTAGCGCAAGCTGCGCAGCTGCACGCTGCGCGCCGCTCTGCGCCTCACGCACGCGATTGCCGGTTTCGCCCCAGAAGTCGAGCGCCCACGAGGCTTCGAGCCCGTACCCGTTCGACATCTGCTGGCGAGGGCCCGTGCCGCTATGGAACAGCGTGTGGGCCGACTCGTGGTTCTCGCTCGTGAAGGCGTTCATGCCGAGTTCGGGCAGCAGTCCGGCATGCGCCGCCGCCACCGTGTAGCGGGCCTGGGCATACGTCTGCACGGCCGCTTTCAGATCGGGATTCGATGCGTCGAGCTTGCGCTCCAGCGTGTCGAGTTCCGCGTCGTCGAAAATCTTCCACCATGCGCTCTGTTCCGGCGGGTCGGACGGATCGGCCTTCACGAACGGTCCCATGCCCGAATATTGCGGCGGCAACAACATGTTCGGCGGATGGTAGACGGGCGCGAGATTGCATCCGGAGACGAGCATCGTCAGCGTGAGCACGGCCATGCCGCCGAGGCGGCTGAGGCGGTCGCACGCGCCGCTGCACCTCGCCCTCATCGCGCCACCTCCGCGTGGCCGCCGGGCGCGGCCGAAGCGACCGCCACACCGTTCTCGCCCGGCTCGATATGCACGGCCTGGCCGTCGAGCAGACCGGCCGACGGGCTCATCACAATCCGGTCCGTTGCGCTCACACCTTCGAGCACCTGCACCGTCTTGCCGAAGTTGAGGCCGAGCTTCACGTTGCGCAGATGCACCTTGTCGTTGGCATCGACAACCGCCACCTGCATCCCTTCGGCGCGGAACAGCAGCGCCTGCTCGGGCACGACGAGCGTGCTGCGGTCGAGCGGAACGTTCAGATGCACGCTCGCGTAGGCGCCCGGCCAGATCAGGCGATCGGGATTCGGCACGAGCAGCTCGGCGATCACGGTGCGCGTCTGCGGGTCGAAAGCGTTGGCGGCCGTCTGGAACGACGCCTTGAATTCGCGGCCCGGGAACTGCGGCAACGACAGCGTCGCGGTCAGCCCCGGCTTCAGTATCGCGGCGTAGTCCTGCGGCACCGACACGAACACGCGCATCTCGTGAATATTCGCGACGGTGAACAGTTCGTCAGCCGAGCCGCGCGAACCCACGTCGACGCCCGCGGCGTTCACGTAGTTGCCGACGTCGGTGCTGCGCGCGGTCACGACGCCGTCGAACGGCGCAACGATATTCCTGAAGCCTTCGAGCACGCGGTACCGCGCGACTTCGTGCTCGGCCGCGCGCACCTGCGCCTTCTGCGCGGCGGCATCGGCGACCTTGACGTCGACGTCCTGTTGCGCGACGGCCTGGGTACCGGCGAGCGCGAGCCAGCGCTGCGCCGTCAGTTGCGCGAGGTTGTAGCGCGTGCGCGCCACGTCTAGATCGGCTTGCGCGCTCTGGTACTGCTCGTCGACGGCTGGCGCATCGATGGTCGCGAGCACCTCGCCCGCCTTCACGGTCGCGCCATAGTCCTTGTTCCAGCGGCGCACGTAACCGGACACCTGCGCGTAAATCGGCGCGGAATACCACGCGCGGATGTTGCCGGGCAGCGTCAGCGTGCGCGTGGCCGGGCCGGGGCTCGGCGAGACCACCTGCACCATCGGCGTCGCGTCTTCGTTCGCCACCTGGGTCAGCTCGGTCAGATTGCGATGCCGCTGGATCATGCCGAGCGCGACAACGCCCGCGACGGCAAGCGCGGCCACGAGCCCCCAGGCGCGCGGACGAACGCGCGCGGGCAGCGGCGCCTCTCTGTTGATGTTGATGCTCATGCTTGCTTCTCCGTTGGGGGCTGCTCCCGGTCGCGATGCAGCAGCGCGAACACACAGGGGACGAACAGCAGCGTCGCCACTGTGGCGAACAGCAGCCCGCCGATGACGGCGCGGCCGAGTGGTGCGTTCTGCGTGTTGCTGAAGGACATCGGGAGCATGCCGACGATCATGGCGAGTGCCGTCATCAGCACGGGGCGGATGCGGCCGAAACCGGCTTCGATGGCGGCTTCGACGGCGTTGCCGTAGCGCTCCAGATGTTCGCGTGCGAACGACACCACGAGGATCGAATTAGCCGTGGCCGTGCCCATGCACATGATTGCGCCCGTGAGCGCAGGCACCGAGAGCGTCGTGCCGGTGATGAAGAGGCTCCAGACGATGCCCGCGAGCGCAGCCGGCAGCGCGGTGATGATGATGAACGGGTCGAGCCACGACTGAAAATTGACGACGATGACGAGATAGACGAGCAGGATCGAGAGCGCGAGGCCGCCGATCAACTCGACGTAGGCGCTCGACATCGTCCGCGCCTGGCCGCGCAGGTGAATGCTCGCGCCGGGCGGCAGATCCTTCTGCATCTGCGCGACCGTTTTCGCCACATCGTCGTAGACCGCGCCGAGGTCGCGGCGCTGGCTGCTCACGAAGATGTCGATGGCCGGCAGGATGCTGTAGTGCGACGCGAGCAACGGCGTGCCGGTCTGCGTGATCCGGCTCAGCGCGCCGAGCAACTGCGCGCGCGGCGCATTCGGGCCGCCCGTGCCGCTGTCGATCGGAATCGTTTCGAGATCGTTCATCGAGCTGAGCTGCGTCTGCGGCGTCTGCATGTTGACGAGGTGGGACACGCCGTTGGTCGTGTCGAGCCAGTAGGTCGGCGCCGTCTGCCCGCTGCCGGAGAGCGTCGCGAGCGTGTTGTCGGCGATATTGGCCTCGGTCAGGTTGATGCCGGAGGCGTAGGAGCGCGACGCGTCGATCTGCAGCGTGGGCTCGTAAAACGCCTGCTGGATGTTGACGTCGGCGCTGCCGGGAATGCGCCGCAGGCGCGCGGCGAGCTCGCGTGCGTAATTGAAGTTCGCGACCTGGCCGCGCCCGGCGATCTGCACGTCGATCGGCGCGGGCAAGCCGAAGTTCAGAATCTTCGCGGTAATGTCGCCGGGCAGGAACGTAAACGTCGTGCCGGGAAAGCGCTTCGGCAATTCGCGGCGCAGCTGAAAACGGTAGTCGTCGACGGGCGAGTGCTCGTCTTTCAGGCTGATCGTGATATCGCAATCCTGCGGCCCGATCGTCCCGGACGAGTTGTAGGCCTCGTTGATGCCGCTCGCGGGCAAGCCGCAGTTATCAAGCACATTCGTGACCTGGCCCGGCAGGATCTCGCGTATCGCCCCGTTCACGAGCACGGCGAGCTTCGACGCTTCTTCCAGACGCATGCCGATGGGGGCACGCATGTGCATGTCGATTTCGCCGGACTTGATCCCCGGGAAAAAGTCTCGCCCGAGCTGGCCGATGAGCGCGAGCGATGCGAGCGCAGCCGCCGCGAACGCGATGACGAACCCGCGCCGCCGCGCGACGGCTGCGGTCAGCACGACGCGATAGCGCGCGCGAAAGCGGTCGAAACGCTGCTCGAAGCCGCGCTGAAAGCGCGTGAACGGGTTGCCGCCCGTACTGTGCGCGAGCGCGTGGCCGTGGTGCCCGGCTGCGTGCCTGCGCTCGTGCCCCCGGACTTGCCCCTTTAGCAGCCACGCCGCCATCGTCGGCACGAGCGTGCGCGAGAGGATGAACGAGGCCACCATCGCGAAGATGATCGCTTCGGCCATCGGCAGGAACAGATAACCCGCTACGCCGCCGAGTTCGAACAGCGGCAGCCAGACGATGCAGATACAGAGCGTTGCGACGAAGGTCGGCACGACCATCTGGTTCGCGGCGGCGATAATGCCGCCCTCCAGCTGCGCACCGGCTTCCAGGTGGGTGTCGATGTTCTCGATCATCACGGTTGCGTCGTCAACGAGAATGCCGACCGCGAGCGCGAGTCCTCCGAGCGTCATGACGTTGATCGTCTGCCCGAGCCACGAGAGCGCGAGAATCGAACTGAGGATGGCGAGTGGAATCGAGGTGGCGACGATCAGCGTCGAGCGCCAACTGCCCAGAAACAGCAGGACCGTAAGCCCCGTGAGCAGGGCCGCCGTGACCATCTCCTGGACGACCTCTGCCACCGAGTCGCGCACGAATCCCGACGCGTCGTTGAGCACCTTGATCTTCACGCCGGGCGGCAGCGTGCGCATGATGCCGGGCAGCGCCTTTTTCACACCGTTGACGACCGACAGCGTCGAAGCGTCGCCGCTTTTGAGCACCTCAATCAGCACGGCTTGCTGTCCCTTGACGAGCACGGCGTTCGTCTGCGGCGGCGAGCCACGGTGCACGTAGGCCACGTCGCGCAGATACACCGTTGCGCCGTTGATGGTCTTGATCGGCAGGTCGTTGAACTTCGCAACTTCGATCGGGCTCGAGTTGGTCCGCACCATGAAGTCGAGCGCACCGATTTTCTGGTCGCCGGCCGGCAACACGACGTTCTGCGCGCGCAGCGCGGCGGCCACATCGGAGGCGCTGAGCCCGTGCACGAGCAGCTTGTTCTGGTCGAGATCGATCTCGACGTTCAGCGACGCGCCGCCGTATGGCGTCGGAATCGCCGCGCCGCGGACGGCCACGAGTTGCGGCCGGATCAGGTTCGACGCCATGTCGTAGACCTGCGACGCGGTCATGCCCTTGGCGGACACCTCCAGATCGAGCACCGGCACCGACGACGCGTTGTACGAGAGCACCTGCGGCGGCGTGATGCCGGCTGGCATCTGCTTGAGCACCGTCTGCGAGATCGACGTGATCTGGGCCTGCGCCGCTGCGACGTTCGTGCCCGGCTGGAAGAAGATCTTGACGATCCCGCGCCCGTACAGCGACTGGCTTTCGATGTGCTCGATGTTTTCGACGGTGGAGGTCAGCGCGCGCTCGTAGTAGTAGATGACACGCCCGGACATGTCCTGCGGAGACAGACCGTTGTATGTCCAGACAACCGCCACGACCGGAACCCGGATGGCCGGGAAGATATCGGTCGGCATGTGGAACACGGCCATGACGCCGAACAGCACGATAAGGAGACTCATCACCACGAACGTCAGCGGACGTCGCAGCGCAACCAGGACAATGGCGTTCATTTCAGTAAGCGAAGCTTGCGCGCGGAGCGCGTCATTCGGACAGCATGTAGCCGGTGCCGCGCACGGTGCGGATGGCGGGCGACGCGCCGGCCTGCGCGAGCTTGTTGCGCAGGCGGCTGACGTGGACGTCGATCACGTTCGTGCCAGGATCGAAGCGGTAGCCCCACACGCCCTCGAAGATCATCGTGCGTGTGAGCAGCTGGCCCGGGTGGCGCATCATGTATTCGAGAATCCGCTGCTCGGTGGGCAGCATGTCGAGCGCACGGCCGTGAAAGCGCGCCGCATGCGCGAGCAGATCGCATTCGAGCGCGCCGAGCGCGAGTCGCGGCGCGGCGCTCGAAGCAACGCTGCCGCGACGGGCCAGGACGTCCACGCGCGCCGCCATCTCGTCGGCCGAGAACGGCTTCGTCAGGTAATCGTCGCCACCGGCCCGCAGGCTGCGCACGCGCTCGTCGATGGCCGACATCGCACTCACGAGCAGCACGGGCGTCATGATGCCCACGCTGCGCATGGTCAACAGCACGGCAAGACCATCGAGGTCGGGTAACACGCGGTCGAGCGTCACCACGTCGTAGCTGCCGACCATCACCTTCGCAAGTCCATCGCGCCCCGTCGTGGCGATGTCCACCTCGTGCCCGAACGCGCAGAGCGACGAACGGATGGCCTTCGCGACGAGCTCGTCGTCGTCGACCGAGAGAACGCGCGTCATGACCTCGCCTCGCGGACCACTGCGTGCGGGCGGCGTGCGAGTCCTGCTGCCAGGCCCGGGGAGGAATCGATCTGTAGACGTTTCATGGCACATCGTTTCGTCGGAATGCGACGGATGATCGTCGAATGCGACTAACCCGTCCTCTCCACAAACATGAAGAGTCTTTAATGTTAGCTGCGAAGCCAGGCGAGACGTGCGTTCTACGTGAAATGCACAATGCCGAAAAACTGAATTGCCCAATTACGCGCGCAACGCACGCGCGTTCCGGGTTAAGCTTGCGGCCGGTCTCGAACGTTCTCCGGGACTTTTATCCACGCGTTAATCCCCGACACGTTGGCGCGTCGGGGATTTTTTTACGCCTGCGCTCGCAACGCAATGAAGAAGTTTTCATGCTCACGATCTGGCGCGCTCGCCTGCCGACGCCTATTCTCGCCTCGCTGCCGGTTCACTTGCCTCGTTCGCATGGTGCGGACTCAAAAACCGGCCTGAGCACGACATTCGACTTCATTGCAGGAGCACACATGAAAACATGGATCAAGCTGGCCGCCATTTCGCTCGTCGGCATCACGAGCCTTTCGGCACACGCAGAACACCTGACGCCGCAACAATGCAACGGCTACCCGTTCGTCCATAACCACAAGCCGACGCACGACGATCTTCAACTCGAACTCGCGCTGGTCGAAGGCGAGGGCTACACGCCGGGCGACGACGACAACGACTATCCCGCCGGCATCCAGCACGCCGAGGAGTTGCTTCAGAGCGATTACGCCCGCGACTGCCTGCATCAGACGCCGGGCTCGTCGACGTAAGCGGAGCCGTCGCACTACGGGCGGCGCTCCGGCATGAAATATTCCTTCATCTTCGCGCTACCGGTCTGAGCAGCGGCGCGAGATAGCATGCGGGAACATGCCGGATTGCTGCCGCGCCGCGCAGCCGGAACGCGAACCAGACACCGAGGTAGAGGGAGAAGCTGATGACACAGCAAATCAAACTGGAGCTGGTCAACGAATACGGCAAGCCGTCGCTGCTCCTGACGCTCGACGGCCGGACCGCGGCGCTCGCGGCTGAAGAACTGGACGAGCTTATCGAGGTGCTCGGCCTCCTGCGAGCCGACCTCACGTCCGCACCGGAGCAGACGGTGTCCAAAGCGGAGCGCTACGCGGTGGAGACGAATACGGAGTGGCACGTTCACCAGAATCCGCTGTTCGACGGCGCGCTGCTGTTCCTGCGCCACTCCGGGTTCGGCTGGACCGGTTTCGGTCTGCCGTCCGAGCAGATAGACCTGTTCATGGAAGCCACCACGCCGCCTTCGGAGTGGAAGAACAACGGTACGCGCAACTGACAGCGCACTCGACCAGGTCGAACCAGCTTAACGACAGCTTTCATCTGAGTTTCATCTCACGTACATTCCTGTTTCATTAATCGAAACGAGAATCCTCTCTGTTCTGGCAGAAAGTGCCTAACACCCCCTAACGAGCTTGTGCAATGCCAGCATGGAATGCATGCCAACATTTCCTCACACCAATATCTTAGGTAAACTAATTTCTAGTACTATTAAGGTCCGTTATTTCACGTGGATCACGTGCCAGCGTTGGCTTTCATTTATGCGATACACCCGGAGGCGCCAGATCTTAGCCGATCAGGCTATCCTGACTGCCAATCCAGCCCCAGCGCGATTGGCGTAAAAGATTGGTGCTCTCAAAAAGGGCAGCAATCAGCTGGATAGGATAAGTTGCACAAACTTCGATCGAATTGAGAACCTATGTTGAATAACAATTTGACGCGGTGGTGGGAGGAAGTAAGCAACGAATTCGAACGGGTTATGGACGAACCCGCGCTTTCTCTAGCAATGGCACATTTCGCAGCGCGTTTGGATTTCAAATTTTTCGCATTCGTGTTCCGACAATCGCTCCCTGGCACTGGACTTCAATCACATTTGCTCAGCAACTATCCAAATCATTGGATCGAGCATTACAAACGAAGCAGTTATAGCAAGGTCGATCCGATCCTCCGACAGGGTGCACGCACCTGCGGTCTTGTGGTCTGGTCGGACAATCTATTTTCACGTGCATCCAGTTTTTGGAAGGAAGCGAAACAGGCAGGGCTGAGCGTAGGCGTATCACAGTCAGCATGGTCGCGCAATGGCACCTACACCGTCCTATCCCTGGCACGAAGCAGCGTACCACTCGATAGCCAAACTGCAGCAGAATTGGAACCGTACGTTCTCCTACTGTCGAATATCGTAACGTTGAGAGCACAGGATATTCTCGGTGGCTCGCTGCCGAGAGTTCAGCGCACGTCATTGACCGAACGCGAAATCGAAATTCTGCGCTGGAGTGCGAACGGCAAGACGGCCTTCGAAGTGGCCGACATACTGGGCATCTCCGAGTCGACCATCAACTTCCACTTGCACAACACACGCCGGAAACTTGGCGTCAGCACCAAACTCGAAGCAGCGGCCTACGCGGCCAGGCAGGGATTACTGGACTGAGTTCAGTCAATCTGGTCTGCACGGGCAGTGCTGGCTTCCAGCATCAGCCACCACGACAGAATCTCACTCAAATCAAAGTTGAAAACAACAAATTGCTCGAATTGTTCAACGCTCAATTCGAGATTCTCGTCAGTCTGGCTACCCTAACCGAAAATCCTGTTCCGACGTGATCTTCCAACGCATTCTACGTCCTAAATATATATGACAGATTGGGGCACAGAGAGAAACTGTCCAAGATTCCGACGGCCATATGGACGTTGCTGCTGCGCGTGCGTTTGTATCCTTCGTCACCGGAGCGGCTATGGCTTCGTTTGTCGACCGCAATGTGTACCCGTTGAATATGCCCGTGCCAGGCCTACGCTTATGGCCTTACTCGACACGGATGATCGAACGCCGGTCGTCTGCCATGGTCTCGAAGTGCCCCCCTGTATGCAGCATTGCGTCTGTTGACAAACCAGTTCCCACCGCGGAGCCGGGAGTGACTAACGAGCTCGAGGCGTAGTAACAGAGAAAATCGGTGCAAGCCGACCGCAAACTGGCAGTCAACGAGGAAGCCATAGCCGTATGATCATGCCGTCTTGCGCGCCAGCCGCTCGCTCAGGACCGTACCGCCAATCATGACGAGCGCCGCACCCGCCAGTTCGACCAGCGACGGCGTCTGATTCAATACGAGGAAACCGAGCAGTAAAGCCGCCGGCACGTTCAGATACCGAAAAGGGACAGTCACCGACAGCGGAACACGCTCCAGCGCCTTGATCAACGCAGCCTGAGAAGCCACTAGAATGACACCCACCGAGAGCAGCAGCAGACAGTGCGTGACCGGGACGCTATGCCAGCGCAGCACGCCCGGCACTATAAGCAGGATCACGCCCACCAGATTTATGAAAAGCAACGACGTTTTTCCAGGCGATCTCACCACGGCGTGCCGGAAAATGACGATCTCCGTGGCCCAGCACGCGCAAGCCGCCCACGCCGCGCCGTAGCCCACCATCTCATGCATCGTCACTTTAACGTTACTGGCGAGCAACGCGCCAGTAACGCATAGCAGCGTGCCGACAATGACCGAACCCTGAATGCGTTCAATGCCGCGAAGAATCAGCCACACGAGTACCAGCAATCCGTTACAGGCAAGAATAGCCTGAACGTTGCCGATGGGCAGCAGCCGTGACGCCATCACGGTCAAAGTAAGCGTGCCAAATCCGACCACGGCTCTCGCGATATGCCACGCCTGGGTGGTCAGATCGGCCCCACTAAAAAGCGCGGCTCTCCCGCCTCGACGCCGTACGCAGTAAATGGCCACAAGCCACAGCGTGCCACCCGCGTAGCGGAGAAATGAGACTTGTACCGGGTCGGCATTGGACGAAATCAGTCGCGGCAGATACAAGCCAACGGTCAGCAGCAACGTAGCTAGCACTGTGTACAGTATCCCACTGACCGCTCTATCTGCGCGCTGCTCGCCTCGCCGTTTTCCCATACCGCGTCTGTAAAGGAGCGCCGCGAGCGGCTCACCATCACGCCTCCCGATCATGATGGCCATGACGCATCGCGAGCTGGCAGATCATGCCACACAGTTGCGGAAATTCGATGCCATGCGCACGAGCCGATTGTGGGAACAGACTGGTGCCCGTCAAACCGGGCAGGGAATTCACTTCGAGGAGCCAGACCTTGCCCGCACTGTCGACCCGGAAATCTGCGCGGCTATAGCCGCGCAACTTCAGGAGCCGATGCGCAGCTTGTGCGACGTCCTTCATTTGTTCGGTCAATTCCGACCCGATCCGCGCCGGAAACTGTTCTTTGATCGCACCAGGTGTGTACTTCTCCTCGTAACCGAACGCACTGTCCGCTTGGATCAGAATCTCGCCTACCACCAAGGGCTCGTTGTCCAGCACGCCCACCGTGAATTCCCGCCCTGCAATGAATTGCTCGATCAAGACCTCCGAATCAAAGCGGAACGCATGTTGAATGGCCGCCTCGAGTTTGTTGGGGTGTCTGACGATGGAAAGGCCCACAGTCGAGCCCTGCCGGTTTGGCTTGACTACCACTGGATACCTGCAGTCGCCGGGGTAGATTGCAGAATCAGTGGTCAAGAGGCACCAGTCGGGCGTGGTGATGTCAGCCGCTCGCAACAGGTGCTTCGTCAAATCCTTGTCCATGCAGACACCGCTGGCAACGTGACCACTGCCCGTATAGGGAATGCCGATGAGATCGAGCGTCGCCTGCACCGTCCCATCTTCTCCCGTCCCGCCATGCAACGCGATAAACACCAGGTCGAATGATCGCGTAAGTTCCAGAACACTGGGCCTGCAAGCCATAAGAGCGCTGATTGCGTGCTCCTGACATTCGTGGTGCGCTGGCGGAGCGGACAGCGCGCGTCGCTCCTCGCTGCTGTCCTCCACGAGCAGTCCGCGCCCGAGATCCAGCACCCGCACCGAATGTCCCAAGCCGCGCAGCGCCGGAACCACCATGGCGGCGCTCGCGAGGGACACTTCTCGTTCCTCGCTCGTGCCTCCGCACAACATTGCAATTTTCAACGGCATGGTAGATGTCGAAAATGTTTTCTGGAGACCGATGTGGTCATCATCGTGATTCATTAGTCTCTATATGGATAATTCAGCACACATCCAAACGCAATCTCAACACCCCACCTTCACCACCATGTTGCCGGGAGGGTGTTCATTTCTCGCCATCAATTCATGCGCCAACGGCAAGTCTTCCCAATTGAAAACCCTCGAAACGCATGGGTCCACATGCCCATCCATCACGAGTGAGTTCGCCTCATGGGCCTGCTTCATGTGCGCAAAGTGCGATCCTTGAATCCGCTTTTGCTGCATCCACACGTAGCGCGCGTCGAATTCGAACCTGTAACCCGTCGTAGCAGCGCAGAATACGACAAGCCCGCCGCGCTTCGCGAGAAAGCAAGACAGCGGAAAAGTCTGCTGCCCCGGATGTTCGAGAACGATATCCACATTGTTGCCCTTACCCGTGGCCGCCCAAATTTCGCCGCCAAACGCTTTGGCCTCCTGCATCCAATCAGTACTGCCATGAGATGCGTTAGTGAAAAGACTGGGAAAACGGGTGCGGACAATAACCGTAGACGCCCCCAGCGCCTGTACATATTGCACCTTTTTTTCGTCTGACACGACGGCGATCGCCTTCGCGCCAGCCAGCCTGCATAACTGGACCGCAAAGACACCAAGGCCACCCGCGGCACCCCAGATCAGCACGCTGACACCGGACCGCAACACGTGTGGCGGATGGCCGTAGAGCATTCGATAAACCGTGGCCAGTTTTAGGAGGTACGCGGCGGAAGCCACCCACGAGCATTGCTTCGGTCGCGGCAGTAGCTGCTGCGCCTGAACCACTGTGAATTGCGCGAACGAACCACCGGGTGTCTCATAGCCCCAGATCTTCTGACTCGGCGACAACATGGGATCACCCCCATTCGACTCAATATCCTCGTAGCCGATCTGATTGCAGTGTACGACGACTTCGTCACCGACTTTCCATCGTGTCACGCCCTCACCCACCGCCCAGACAATACCTGATGCGTCGGATCCTGCGATATGGCTAGCCGCACCGTGCATGTCAAATACAGAAACCGGCTCGCCGCGCGCAGCCCATACGCCGTTGTAGTTCACGCCAGCCGCCATCACGAATATAAGCACTTCCCCATACTTCGGCCGCGGCACGGGAACCAGCCTCTGACAAAATGCCGTGGATGGGTTGCCATGCTGACCAGGTATCAACACCCATGCGTGCATCATGCGTGGGACAAAGTAGCGCTCCGGCATGGATCCGATTGGCACGGCTCCAGAATGATTCCTTTCAACGAATACGCGACCAATTACCTCTTCCATCTCCTTCCTCCTCAGCCGACGTTATGAACTCAGAAGTGCCGCTGCTCGGGCGCACTTCAGCAGCGAGTTGAGCTTGATAATGCGATCCATGCGTGCCGGGCCGCCAAATTTCAGATAATCGGCCTGACCCGCGATCGCGAGATGTGTGATGAGGTCGTCGTCGTTCTCACCGCTACGTTGCGAAACGATACTGAGCAAGCCGTGCGCATTCGCCACTCGCAGTGCATCCATCGCTCCGGTCAGGCTGCCGATCTGATTCGGCTTGATCAGTACACCCTGAATCAGACCTTCACGGGCGGCGTCTTCGATACGGGCGGGACTCGACGCGCACAGATCGTCCGCAATCATCCGCGTCTGCCCGCGCTGCCGTGCGAAGGCGCACCATCCGTCCGTATCCACCTCGGCGAATCCGTCCTCGATGAACGACAGATGGAAGTTGGCAATCAGCCGCTGATATTCATCACACAGGGCATTAAGGTTCTGGGAACGGCCAATTGCATTGTCCGCGCCGAGCGCCGGCCACGGGTAGGTATAGCAGCCATTCTCGCCGTAGTAGTCCGACGCTGCGAGGTCCAGTCCAAGCGTGAAATCAGTACCGGCCTTGTAGCCGACCTCCGCGGCAGCCTCCAGAATCGTAGCTAACGGATATTCGCAGTCGGCCGATGCGAGCAGAAGGGCTCCCTGTGGACTATCGCCAGTAACGATGTTCCGACGCGCAAGCAACGTGCGCGCTGCGTTCCGGATGTCGATGCCCATCTGAATCGCGAGCTCGATGTTGATCCCGCGGTCGGGAATCAGCAAAAACTCAACTCCGCCGATTCCCGAACCCGCTATCGTCGCGCCGTCAATAATGTTGAACATGGGCAGAGGGAACCGCTCCACTTCCGTGTCCGACAGCACCCGATGCAGGGGAACGCCACGTGATACTGCGAGGCCCTTTGCGAATGCAAAGGAGGCAGCAATCGCGACGTTACCGCCAAGCAGGTTGAACTGGGGCGACGGGTCGAGCTGAGCCAGTGCTGCGTCGAATTCCCGCAAGGTAGCAAAGTCTTTACCCATCAGCGCGGCAGGCAAAAGCGCATTGGCTGAAGCCACGGCAGGCCTTGCGGAATCAAGCCCCGAGACGCGTGCATCCTCAAAAAAGGTCGCCTCGAAATCGCCGGTGGTAGAACCTCGCGGCGCGATTGCGCGTACTTTCAGATCGTTGTTCTCAAACCCGAGTGTGATTTCCAGTGCGCCCCTGCCGTTGCTGTCTAGTGCGGTCGCGCTTTCGATTGAAGTGATTTTCATGCCATCTCCCGGGTGTGTTTCTGGCGAAAAAGGCACGTGACGTTGCGCGCAATCTCACTCGCAGTCAACTTCAGGCCCCTCAACAGTTCGCTGTATGTGCCGCTTTGCGTAAAGGTGTCTGGCACGCCGAACCGCAACAATGGTTTTCCATGGGCTCCGAGGGCTTCCGATATCGCTCCGCCAAGCCCACCGGTTGTGCTGTGATCTTCGATCGTAACGATCAACTCGCTTTCGCTGGACGCCAGCAATGCATGAAGCGCGTCTGGGAATGGTTTGATCCGCCGCACGGCAATGAGAGAGGCGTTCAGGCCGGACGCCCTCAGGCGCTCAGTTGTTTCAAGCGCAACATCGCACATTCCGCCAGTCGAGAAGATCACAATCGAACCGCGCTCTTCGCTTTTCTTGTAGCCGTTGCGCGTGATCCAGCGCGCGCCTGCCCTGCGCGGCACCGGATTTCTTCCGAGCCGCAAATAGACCGGACCCGGGGTCTCGACGGCCTCGCGCAGGCAGTCTTCGACGTCTTCGTCATCAACCGGACAAAGGATCGTCATGTCGGGAATTGCCCGGACCAACGCGAGATCGGAGATTGCGTGATGCGGCGCCCCCTCGCTCGCGGCAGTGAATCCCGCGTAGTGGCCAACCACTTTCACGTTGGCGTTGGAATAGGCAATAGACTGCACCAGTTGCTCCGCGGCCCGATGTACCAGAATGGCAGCAAATCCGCACACGATTGGCAAGAGGCCAGCTCTCGACATGCCCGCGGCCATGCCGATCATATTTGCTTCTGCAATCCCTGCATTGATGAAGCGCTGTGGATAGATATCTGCGAAGCGGTACGTACGTGTGGAATGCGAACAGTCGCCGTCGAGCACAACCAGATTCTCATGCTCGCTGCCGAGGTTGATGAGCGCGGTGGAAAACGGTTCACGCATGCTGTGGCTCCTTGACGAAATCCAACCTAAGACGTTCCGCATTGGCCACCGAGTGCCAGTGCCAGTCTCCCTCCATGTAGGCAACGCCCTTACCCTTGATGGTGTGAGCAATGATCACAGTTGGGCGCGAGTCGTCAGTCTCAGCCGTGGCCTGCGCCAGTTGGGTGAAGTCGTGTCCGTTGATTTCGAGCACCCGCCATCCGAAAGCCTCCCATTTCCTCGCAAACGGCTCCATGGGAACGATACTGTCAATCGCGCCGTCGTGTTGGATCTTGTTGTAGTCGACGATGGCAAAAAGGTTTCGTGCTCGATGGACGCCCGCCAGTAATGCCGCCTCCCAGACTTGTCCCTCCTGACATTCGCCGTCGCCCAGCACCACATATGCGCGCCGTCCGGTTCCAGCAATCCGGGTTCCGAGGACATAGCCCAATCCGGCCGACAGACCCTGCCCCAGCGAGCCTGTGCTCAAATCAATAGCCGGCGTGAAGCGACAATCGGGGTGACCTTGAAATCGCGAGCCGAAGGCGCGCAATTGTTCGCCCGGCACCTTCGATAACACCTTCAGGTCTATCAATATCGCGTACAGCGCTGGAACCGCGTGCCCCTTGGATAACACCATCATGTCGCGCGTGGGAAGCGGTTTGAATGGGTCGATCGCGTTCGAACCGTAGTACAGTGACGTCAGGATTTCCACGCATGAAAGCGAACTGCCAGGATGACCTGAGCCTGCTTCGCCAATCAGCCGAAGCAGGGACGCGCGAATATCGGCTGCTTTATGTTCGAGCACTGCGACTTTTACTGCGCCAGTCATACCTTACCCCTTCAATTGAAGTCGAACGACAATGTCGTCAGCCGTGTTGACACTCGCGAGGTCGCCGAAAAGGTTAGCGAGGGACTTGTCTCCTGCTGTCGATGCACCAGACGTGCATAACGAGGCATGGCTGACCGCCAGATCCGCATCGACCCAACCGAATGCCGTGCAGCCTGCAAGGTCCGAGAGATGGATTGCGCCTTGCGCAATCCTATGGCCCAGAGCCGTAATGCGAGTCGCAGCGGCTTTGGCAAGCACAGGCCGAAACGCCGAAACGCAGCTCGTGCCTAGCAGAGTCTGCGCGACGAATACGCCATGCCTTGATCCCAAAATGTAGCCCGCTGAATCGAAGAAAAGTACGCCGTCGCCGCCTGGATCGCGAGCCCCCAGAACTGCGTAATGGAGTTCCGCTGAAAACGTCGACAACGCTCTGTTCACCGTGCTTGCTCGCAAGCCTTGCGGACACGCATACAACTGGTAGTTCACAATTGCGTGCTTGCAGCATTTGCGTGCGCGCGTGGCCCGGAATGAGACATCGAGTGCGACGTCGCACCCTAAAAAATCAGTCGCCAAGTTTGCAACACTCAGAGAGAGCTCGAAGCTTCCCCAGTCGGGGAGCCGCACGTCGGTGTAGGCGTGGCGTGCAACGCGCGCAGCGATTGCTGCGAGCTCCAGATCAACCGGCATTGCGAGCGAGTCGCAAGCCTCTGCAAGCAGTTGCAGCGCATGGGGAAGTTCGTGCACGACCAGTTCGCCCCCATCCGTCGCGGTGCGGAGCGTGCATGGAACGTCGACGTTCACGCATTGCGCGTAGCTCACGGCCGCGCTGATGGGCAAATAACCAGTGATCGAGATAGATGGGTGCTCAATAGTCGAATTCATCGATATCTGTCAGAAACAATTGGGCCGGGTTCAGCATTGCGGTGTGCCAGAGATCTGCCACGGCCCGGCTAGCGACGGTGAGGTATTCGAATGGACCGATCCGTTCGATGGGTACGACACCAAGCGATGAACTCAGCATCAAAGCCCCGGTGTAGGAAGCGAGATCGCTGACGCTCACTCGCCGTTCGCACCAGCGAAACGTCGAGTGCTTTCCAATCACATGGCGCAGCGATTTGCACGTGATGCCGGACAGAATGCCGTCTTCGGGGCGCGGCGAATGAAGCTCGTTGGACGCGACGAAAATCAGATTGGCCCGCGGCGTCTCCGCGACGTCGCCGAACTGGTTGACGAAAAGACAGTCGTCAAATCCGTTTTGCTGGGCCGATAGCGTTTCTGTCCGCGATGCGGCGTAATGCGACATGGTCTTCACGGAGTACGGAATACCGTGCCCGACCCATCGCGCGCGCTTCGCGAAATTCAGGCGATAGGGTCTCGGTTTCGTATAGCCGTGCAGCGAGCGAGCAAACACGGTAACGTCGGCACCCACACTACCAGACTGGTTCTCGCGTTCGCTGACGAACCAGCGTAACCCCATATCGTAGTGAGGCTGCATCAGTTGGATAACGACCCGCGCAGCATCGACAAGCTCGCTCGACGTATAGGCGAGATGGATGCCAAGCGCGTCGCAACTCGCCTGAAGTCGCGCGATATGGTGCGACATGCTGATGGTGAAAGCTCTTTTGCGGTGCCCCCAGCCGCGTACAAAGAGGCGGCACCCATCGAACACCGCGCGAGCACGCAAGACCCCAGGTGCCGTCGCGGCAATGCGTGCATCTGCCAGCTCGACGATCCGGCCGTTCTGCCATGCCGGCGCAATCATGCCGTGCCCAGCGCAATGTCAGTGCCGATTTCAGTCGTCGCGCACTGGAGAAACTCCCCGAAACGCGTTGCTACATCGGCAGGCGTCACCGTGGGTCTTCCGAGTTTGCTGATGGAGCCCGGCCTGATGGACACGCAAACAAGATGAGGCCCGCTGCACTCGCATAGTTCGCCGACCGTCACCGCGAGATCGTCCACGCTGTCGACCCGTGTCGCGGTGGCGTAGCCGCACGCGCTCGCCACACCGCAAAAGGACATGGCATCTGAAACGGTCTTCTGACCGCCGGTGGAATCGTGTACACCGTTGTCGAGTACCACATGAATCAGGTTGCCCGGCGCATGTGCACCAATCGTGGCTAAGGTGCCCAAATGCATCAGTGCAGCGCCGTCGCCGTCGAGCACGACGACTGGATCGCGCCAATTGAGAGCGATGCCCAGACCCACCCCACTGGCCGAGCCCATAGCACCGACCATATAGAAGTGCTGCTCGCGGTCCTCCAGCGTAAATAGCTCGCGCGCCGTCTTGCCAGTCGTAGCGACAATTGCCGCGCGCTCCGGCAATCCCCGGCGGATAGACTTGATCGCATCGAATCGTGACGGCAGCACGCCGCCGCGGCGCACGTCGCGTGAGACCGTTGCGCGCACGGCCTTCGGGTGAGACGGTCGCAACTGGACGTCGTCGAATACGGCTGCTGGCGTCACCAGCGCTCTGACTACGCGGTTGGCACGGATTGCCGAGGCGGCCTCACTAATCTGTGCGTGGGCAACCGTCTGATCAAGCGAAAGAATTTGTGTTTCGACGCCCATGAGACAGAGCAGATCGAGCGTGATCCTGCCCATGACGTCGTGCTGCGGTTCGTCCTTCATCCCGGGTCGACCGCGCCACGTGATGAACATAAGCGTACCGATGCGGGACGGCAAATTCATCGATGTCAACGGATTCACGAGATTTCCTAGTTCGGAATTCTGGCTCAACACCGCCGTACCACGTCCAGCGAGAGCTGCTCCCGCAGCGATCGCCGCCGCCTCGCCTTCTTGTGTGGCACCGATGTAATACCCGTCGCCAAGATTGCTAGCGGCGTTGATAAGCGAGGTGAGACCGGAACACGGCACACCGGTGAAGAAATCAATTCCCTCTGCACGCAACGCGTCCACCATCAGTTCAGCATCAAGCAACATAACCGTGATCTCCTGTATGTTTGTGATGAGCAACCAGAAAATTGCTGTTCACCCAGTCGCTGTCCAAATACGCTCCCTGCAGATGGCGCGCAGCAGTGGCGGGAAACGCGCCCCGCGCGTGCAGGACGCGGAAATTGTTTACGATGAACGCCTGTCCCGGCTGCAGCTTGAAGCGCACCTGATACGCCGGATCAGCCAGCAATCGCCGGTATCGGCGATAGGCAGCATAAAAGCGTTCGACTTCGCCGACTGCGCCCAGCACTGGCCGCAGCGAGCGGTCGTTGAAGGACACCTGCACGAGGTGGCCATCGTCGTCGAGTGCAATGACCGGGCGTCGACTTGAGAAGTGTGCATCTGTTGACCTGAACGCGAACGTGACGAGTGTTTCAGTTAGTGATGCGTAGTACTCTGGATAATTTCTCTTTAAATGATCGGCACATGCGAAGCCGTCTACAACGTATGAGTCGCCCCCCTGAGAGGTATTCACGATGCAATGGAGTATCTGCCAGCCCGGTACGGGATTGCGATATGGATTGTCCGTGTGCAAGAACAGTTCATCGGCCGAGAACGCCAGATTGGAAGGTGACGGATCGAACCTCACGTCGAATAGCGGACCGACCCGGCTTTCCTTGATTCGCCCAACATAAGGCGCTAGTCTCGTGATAAAGCCAGGTTGCGCAGGACATCCACTGACGATTGCGAAACCGAAGTGCGCCAGTCGCTCGAGAAGCGCGTGATGCTCGAGCGGTTCATTCAGTCGCTGCCACGATACGGTGACTGCCTCCGGATCCAGCGAAGCGTCCCACAGTTCATTTCGCGCCGAGGCAGAATTGAAGAATGGATCGGTTTTGAAATCACCGATGTTCACGGTGGTGCGATGCGAGTCCTCCTTGAAGCGGACATGCAGCAGATCAGACGGATCGAACTTCGCGGAAGCAATGGTCAACTTCGGGGGCCAACGGGACACGTCGGAGCGCCGCTGTCCAGACTTCTCATCGATGCAATCACCGCATGTGCACGCGTGCCGCAGCGTTTGCGCTGCGATCATATACGGCGCACCGTCCGCTCCACTTGCAATTAGGAGTTTGTCGGAAGATATGCTCAAGACACGGGGCAACACGGTGGATGTCATGGGCCGTTCCTTGATAGGTGATTTAAAGTTCCGCGAGCGCATCCGTCAGCACGTGGACGACATGATTCAGAGTTCTGACGGGCATATTGAACGCGGGGGCAAGCGTAATGTGATCGCTGACGCGCACGCCGTCTGTTCCGCGAACCTCGCCGGGCATCACCAGCAGGCCACGCGACAAGCATGCTGCGTAGAGACGTTCACCGATCGGACCAGACACGGTTTCATCTTCAGGTGTGTTCAGACACACCGAGTACATCAGGCCCCTACCGCGTATCGCGCGAACACGCTCCAATCGTAAGAGATCAGCCAGACGCGTAGCGAACGCGTCTTTAAGCCCTTCCACGTCGCTCTGAAAGCGCGGAAGGGTGAGATGGCGAAGCACGTCAAGTGCGACGGCACAACCAATGGGATGGGCAGCATGTGTGTGTCCAAGCAGATTGGCCTTGCCTTGGAGCGCCAGTGCGATGCGTGGTGAGACCAGCACTGCACTAAGCGGAAACAGACCAGCTGTCAGTGCCTTTCCAAGCACGATGATGTCGGGATCGACACCTTTACTCTGGGAGAGCGACAACCCATCCGTTCGCCACATGCCCACACTGACCTCATCCGAAATGAGCACGATGTCACGTTCCCGGCAGACAGCGGCGATCGCTGCCAAGGTGCTATCGGGCATTTCCACGCAACCGGCGGCATTGCCGAGCATGGGTTCAAGTATCACCACGCCGATGTCCTTTCCAATGGCGCGCTCGATTTCCGCACGGTCGGTGGTCCAGTCAGCGTCGAAACCGCGTGGTGTGCGTACCCAACGCAGAAGATCGAGTCGCGTGATGCGCTTGAGTTCCAACTCGTACCTGCCACGCGCGGCAGCGTGACCCGTTGTTGACAGCGCGAAACCCGATGACCCGTGATAGCTATTTGGCAGCGCCGCCCATTGCCGCTGATAGCTGCGGCCACGCACCTCGCCATACGCCGCAGCAATTCGCAGCGCTGCCTCGACACCATCCGCGCCAGACACCGAGAGATACACCTGATATCCGGCGCTGCCGCCCAGTTCCGACAATAGATTCGCGAGCGCGACACTCTCGCAGGAATCAAATCGTGCGTTGTGGACGTAAGGCAGTCGCGCTGCAGCAGCGTACATGGCGGTCGTCACGGAGCACAGGCTGTAGCCCAGAATGGCGGCGTACGCTCCAGATATAGCATCCAGGTATTGTTCACCCGACTGGCCCACGATTTCATGACCGCGACTCGACACGATTCGCGGCAAACCCTGCCCCGGGCTGCGCCCAAGCAAAGCGTTACGAGTGCCGGAAATCGACATTGCGGGCGCTTCCTTCGGGAGGTGTGTAATAAAAGTAGATACCCCGCTCTTCAATTTCGGGGAGGCTACGGTATAACGCAATGACGCCGGGCTCAGAAGCCTTAATCAGGACATTCGTCGCCCCTCGCGCGCAGCTGAATGCGAGTACTTTTCGAAGGAGTCCCACACCGATGCCGCGTTTCCGGTACGCAAGATCGACGGCAAGTCCGTCATGCCTTATCTGTATGTATCGACGTGACAGCATCGGCGAAAGCTCGAATAGGATCACTCCAGCGACCACGCTGTCCACTTTCGCCACGAACCCCCTCTTGTCCAGCCCGCGTACATAGTTCATATACACTGACCGTGCAACCGACGACTCCGGATCACATTCATAGTTGGGACCAAGCGCCGCGAAGATCTCAAGGACGCGCGCAAAGTCTGCCGTCCGCGGCACCGAGATCGTGAACGATTCGCTTCGAAGCTCCGGCGTCTCGACGGGGCAACCAGAATGAGCAGTTGCAGACATGATTAAATCGTCCCCGGTATGAGCCGAAGAATTTTGTCGATCGGAAAAAGGTCACCCTCCACCTCAAGCGAGCGGCCGCTTTGCAGAATTCCCTCCGCGACCTTGACCATCGCCGGATAGGCCGCACGAAGCAGATGATTCGCGTAAATCACGACGTTGAAACCTGCCTGCTCAAGCTCAGAGAAGCGGATGCAGTTATAGGTAGTCGGCACGCATACGAGCGGGGTTTTACGATTTTTGACTCGAAAACGTTTGCTGAACTCCAGAATTTCGAGTGGTTCAATGCTTTTACTGTGAATCATGATCCCGTCCGCGCCAGCTTCCACATATTGGTGCGCGCGTGACAGTGCATCATCCATACCTCTTTCGAGCACAAGACTTTCAACCCTGGCAACAATCATAAAATCCTTGCTGCGTCTTGACTGATTGGCGAGTTCTATTTTTCTACAAAAATCTGCCGGATGCTCTTGAATCTGCGCAGCACACGCGCCGAGCAGAGAATTTTTCTTGAGTCCTGTTTTATCCTCGATAATCGCTGCGGAAACGCCAGAGTTTTCCAGTACAATCACATTTAATGTGAAATGCTCTGGCTTTCCGCCAGTATCAGCATCAATAATCAATGGCTTCCGTGTGCTTTCCAAAATTTCCTGGATGTTGTGTATCCTGCTGCGCACATCCAGAATCTCTATATCGGGCTTACCGCGCGAAGTCGAATCCGTCAAAGAACTGGACCAAAATCCATCGTATTCCACATCTCGTCCCGCTTCGTCACTTGCTTTGCTGGTTTCCACAACCAGCGCCGCCAGCGGACTACTAACCTCCATGATGCGCAAACATTTTTTCCGCTCAAGAGCTATCCGCAAAGCGCTCCCACGGCTATTCGAGAATTCGAAACCAGTTGACGCTGAAGTGATCATGGATGTCCTTTTAACGTGTTTGGGATAATGCTCAATTATTAGTAGTCTAAATAATAGATTTTCTGCAGCGGTGGAAATCATAACGCCGATCTTATCAATCAACCCATCAAGCAATTCACAGAACCTGCAATGATTTACAGGTTTTTGGCCGCCCAGAGTTGTGTTTTGCATAAATCGAGAGCAAAGACGCAGTGAACTCCATGTTTTCGATCGCATGGCAATACGAACGGATTGATGGTGAGCGAGAGTCGCCGCGCATTTCAGCACCATTCCTCCAACTTAAGCGAGCTAAATTTCAACTCGCTGCCAATCTTTTAAAATGTGAAATTCGCTCCGCTGCCGGTCCACTTGTCTCGTTTGCATGGTGCGAACCAAAAACGAATACGGCAAGCCGTCGCTGCTCCTGACGCTCGACGGCCGGACCGCGGCGCTCGCGGCTGAAGAACTGGACGAGCTTATCGAGGTGCTCGGCCTCCTGCGAGCCGACCTCACGCCCGCACCGGAGCAGACGGTGTCCAAAGCGGAGCGCTACGCGGTGGAGACGAATACGGAGTGGCACGTTCACCAGAATCCGCTGTTCGACGGCGCGCTGCTGTTCCTGCGCCACTCCGGGTTCGGCTGGACCGGTTTCGGTCTGCCGTCCGAGCAGATAGACCTGTTCATGGAAGCCACCACGCCACCTTCGGAGTGGAAGAACAACGGTACGCGCAACTGACAGCGCACTCGACCAGGTCGAACCAGCTTAACGACAGCTTTCATCTGAGTTTCATCTCACGTACATTCCCGTTTCATTAATCGAAACGAGAATCCTCCCTTTTGAAGCAGTACGTTTTGCTTCGAAGCACCCCAGAATCACTCCGCTCACGTTGAGATCATCCCGATGATCGATGTGATTGCGTTTCTGTCTGATTTTTCGTACTGCAAATCGTCCACGCGTGACGGAGACGTCGCCAATCTCACACCCCCACCGCACGATCATGACCGGCAATCTCCCCACCGACCATGCTGCACCGGAATATCTTCTCGAATTGATCAGGACGCTGTTCAAACACGAAGGCGAACCCGACATTCGCACAGTCAAAGGCCCAAGACACGAGGTATTCAAGATTGAGTGTGGAGACCGCTCTTATATCTTCAAAATCCTCGGAGAAGGCGACCGGTTTCAACAGCGCGAAATTCTGGCGAGGAAGCTTTTGCCTGCGGACTTTCCAGCACCACGGATACTGCATTCGGGCGTGACCGAAGACAATCGATACTGGATCGTAATGGAATCCATTGGAACCCAGGACATGCGCCGCTGGCTTCTGGGTTTGAATCGAGACATCAGGGACTCGCACCCCGCTATTAGCGAAATCTTTTACGAGTGCGGGAAGCTTCTCGCACGCGTTCACTGTATTCAGTTCGGCGAACAGGAAGGCTTACCACGCAGCTTGTATTGCGACGAGATTTATAGCCTCGGCTACGGAACAGAGGCGTTCGGCGACAATCTGCTTGCGGCTGTCGGTCAGGCAATTGATCTGCTCGGCAAGGGCGCGCAAACGCCCATTTTGACGGCGTTGCGTTCAAGTGCGCAGCAATGCTTGCCCTACGCGAATATGGAATCGCTTTGTCACGGCGATTACAAGGCAAAAAATGTGCAGTTGATCGAAGCCGGTCGAGTCGCCGGCATTATAGATTGGGAGTGCCTCCATGTCGGATCGCCCCTGACCGACGTGGCCCAGTTCCTGCAGCATGCACGCCAGTATGAGGACATGGAGCGTTTTGCCGAGGGGTACAGCGAAGTGATCCCCTCCCGTGGCAGTCTTGTCGGCGCTGCATTTTCCTACCGGATGGCGGAGGTCGTGCTCGGTCTGAAACGCCCGCAGCCATTTGACGAATTTGAACTACGCATCAACCGGGAATACATCAAGGGTTGCGCCGACATCGTCGCATCGAAACGCGTAGACACCATGACGGAAATTGCGAACGAGTTGCTTCGGTACGGCATCGAGTCGTGAACCACGAGAGAAGTGCCATTTCGTCGCACCAGCCAGAAGACCGAATATATCGGCACGACATTTTGATAATATTCGAAACATGGAAACATTAAACGCTGCAGAGTTACTCGCTGCGCTCGGCCATGAGGCACGGCTCTCCATCTTCCGATTGCTTGTCGAGGCGGGCGATGAAGGTTTGTTCCCCGGTACATTGGGCGAACGGCTCGGACTGGTTCCGGCCACACTCTCCTTCCATCTGGCGCATCTGAGCCGCGTCGGCCTTATTCGGGGCAATAAGGAAGGCCGGTTTATTCGTTACTCGACCGACTACGGCACGATGGACGAACTCCTTACCTTCCTGACGGCCAACTGCTGTCAGGGCGCCAGTTGCCTGCCAGAAACCGAGCCCGTTGCGAGCAACATAAAGCGCCGCGCCAGCCTCCAGAAAACCGTGTCCAGAAAGGCGTGCCCGTGATTGAGTGCATCCACAACGGCCTGCGTCCCCGAGCAGGCAACTTTGCCTGAAGCACCATCAGCCAGGCCATGCAGTAGCGCTGTGAGAAAGGGTATTTTCAGCGTCAGCCCGCTACCTGCCCCGCCAAAACCGATTCTTGAAAGGAAGCCATCATGAAAAAGCTGGAAGTGTTTGACCCCGCCATGTGCTGCTCGACCGGTGTCTGCGGCGTGGATGTAGACCCCGTACTCGCGCAATTCGCCGCCGACCTGAAATGGGTCGAAGAGCAAGGTGTCACGGTGGCCCGCTACAACCTGGGTCAGGAGCCGCAAGCGTTCGTCGCCAATCCGGCGGTAGTCAAGGAAATGGAATGCGGCATGGACCGCCTGCCCATCATCGCCATCGATGGCCATATCGTCTCCACCGGCCTGTACCCTTCGCGTCAACAACTGGCGCAAAAGCTCAACGTTGCGCTGACAACGGCCGAGAAACCCCGCCTCAAACCGCTTGGCTGCACGCCGGGCTCCGGCTGCTGCTAAAGCGGAGGCACGCTATGACCTTGCCCTCGACCCGTACCCGTTTCCTGTTCTTCACCGGCAAAGGCGGAGTCGGTAAAACCTCGTTATCCTGCGCGACCGGCCTGGCGTTGGCCCAAGCGGGCAAGTCGGTGCTCATCGTCAGCACCGACCCGGCGTCCAACCTCGACGAGGTGTTGGGCACAGGTCTGAACCAGACGCCGACCGCAATCGCTGGCGCGCCCGGTCTCTTTGCATTGAACATCGATCCCGAAGCGGCCGCACATACCTATCGGGAACGGATGGTGGGGCCGTACCGCGGCATCCTCCCGGCGGCTGCCATCCAGAGCATGGAAGAGCAGTTTTCCGGCGCGTGCACCGTCGAGATTGCCGCTTTTGACGAGTTCTCGAAGCTTCTCGGTGATCCGGGCGCCACGGCCGAGTTTGACCATGTCATCTTCGACACGGCCCCGACTGGCCACACGCTGCGTCTGCTGACCTTGCCGTCGGCGTGGGACGAGTTCATCTCCTCGTCCACGGGCGGCGCCTCCTGCCTCGGTCCGCTTGCGGGCCTCGAAAAACAAAAGACGCTCTATGCGGCGACCGTCGAGCGTCTCTCCAGCGCCGAAGAGACGACCGTCGTCCTGGTCGCCCGGGCCGATGCCGCTTCGCTGCGCGAAGCCGACCGGACACGTGCCGAACTCGCCGACCTCGGAATTCGGAACCAGACGCTGGTCGTCAACGGCCTGTTCCCGGACGCTGCCTCCGGCGATGCGATTGCGACGGCCATGGCGCAGCGCGCGGCCGAGGCATTGGCGAACATGCCGGCCGGACTCGCAGGGTTGTCGCAGTCGCGCATTCCCTTTCTGCCGCGCGGCACTGTTGGCCTGGCTGCGCTGCGTGAGATGGCTCACCCTGAGATCGTTGCGTCACCAACCAGTCATGAGATGCCCGCCACCAGCTTGCCGCCTGGCTTGAGCGCTCTGGTTGAAGACATGGCTTCTGCTGGCCACGGCGTCATCATGACGATGGGCAAAGGGGGCGTGGGCAAGACCACGGTTGCTGCCGCCATTGCCGTAGCGCTGGCGAAAAAGGGGCACCATGTCGTGCTTTCGACGACGGACCCCGCCGCGCATATCGCCGCCACGCTTGACGGCATAGTTCCGGGCCTCACAGTCAAACGTATCGACCCGTCACAGGAAGTGCAGCTGTACACGGAGGAAGTGCTCGCGAAGGCAGGCCAGCAACTCGATGCCGGTGGGCGCGCGATGCTGGAAGAAGACCTGCGTTCGCCGTGTACGGAAGAGATAGCGGTGTTCCGGGCCTTTGCGCGAACCGTGGACGAAGGCAAGAATGGGTTCGTCGTACTCGACACTGCCCCGACTGGCCACACCATCCTCCTCCTCGATGCGGCCGAGGCGTATCACCGTGAAGTAATGCGCACTCAGGGGGACATGCCCGAATCGGTACGCGAGTTGTTGCCGAGGCTGCGTGACCCCGGATACACGCGCGTGGTCATCGTCACCCTGCCGGAGGCCACGCCTGTTCACGAGGCTGAACGCCTTGACAAGGACCTGGTCCGTGCCGGCATCAAACCCTACGCATGGGTCATCAACCAGTCGCTCCTGGCGAGCGGAACGACTCACCCTGTGCTGTGCCAGCGCGGCGGATATGAAGTGCCATTTATCCGTCGTGTCGCTGATAGCCTCGCACCTGAATGCGCGCTGATACCGTGGCTTGCCGAATCGCCCGTCGGCGTAACCGGCCTGGAGCATCTGGTTACCCAGCAGCCTTGTATCGAGGCTCATTCGTCATCTTTGGGGTAATGCCATGAAGACGCTTCCGATTCTTTGGCAGCGGCTTGTTTCCGGCGGCGAGACCTGCCCTCGCTGTGCCAGTACAGGTGATGAGGTCGAGCGGGCTTATCGGCAGTTGCACGAACAACTGATGCCGCTGGGTATCGAGCCAGTGCTGGAGACCCGCGAGATTGACGAAGCCACTTTCAAGGCGAATCCGTCTGAATCCAACCGCGTCTGGATTGCGGGAAAGCCGATGGAAGAATGGGTCGGCGCATCGGTGAGCAGCAGCCCTTGCTGCTCTGTTTGCGGGGACGAAGCGTGCCGTACCGTCGATGTTGGCGGCGCCAGCTACGAGGTCGTGCCCGTCGACCTGCTGGTCAAGGCCGGGCTCATCGCTGCACTGACGATGAATGCGCAGCAAGGCAAGGGATGATGTGCCGGGACCAGACCGTATAGCCGCTCAGAACCCTTATTGCAGTTGAACGGCGATCAAGTCGTTGGCGAACGCGGGTTGTGCGGAAGTAAGCTCCATCAGGTCGAGGAAGCCATTGCTTTGCGCAAACTCTTCCAGCGCAGCCTTGCCGCTTTCAGCCTTAACCTGGCCGTAGCTTTCGACCATCTTCAGGTCGGTAATCAAGTTTAACTGCGCGAGCGGAATCGATTCGCCGTCGCCATACGCCATCGACGCGAACAGCGCGCCGAAATCGGGTTGATCGACACCGAGTTGCTTTTGCACCGCGAGCGACGTGAGGCCGATCTTGCGCCCCACGACGCGCTCGCCGTTCGCCACGCGCAGATCGACATTGACCTGCTGCACGGCGTAGGCCGTTGCGATGTCATCGAGTGCAATCTCGCCGCGCACCGGCGCGATGACCTCGCGCGCCGCTTCGGCAGCGCGCAGGCGAGCGGCAAGGATGCTCGCCAAAGTGATATCGGGCATGACCTCTTTTCTCCTGGTGTCCGGCTTTACGCGTTGGCGATGAAATCGCCGACCAGACAGTTGAACTCTTCGGGGTGCTCGATCATCGCCCAGTGCCCGCAGCGATTGAGCAGCACCAGACGCGAGTTGGGAACGTTCGCAAGCAGATACAGCGACGTTTCGAACGACACTACGCGGTCGTCGCGGCCATGAATCAGCAGCGTCGGGGCCTTTGGCGGGGAACGACGCTTGCTATGGAGACGGCGCGTTCACGCGCCGCAGATGGTCAACGATCAGCATGACTGATGGTTGCCGCCGGATACCGGGAGCCACGGTGAAGCGCTTTCGTCTTCCTCACGGCTTCACCAACGCGACAAGGCCGTGCCCTACCCCCGCTCATGAATCCGCGCTCGCGCGCAGGCAGTCGAGCGCGAGCACGACGGCATTGCGACCCTCCGCATCCGCGCGCCAGTACATCGAGACCGCGCCCGCCCCGCCGAACGGCATGGGCAACACGTGCAGCAAGCCCGATCTTTCAAAACGCTGCGCGGCGCGCTGCGACGCGACGCCGAGCAGATCCGAATGCTTGAGCAGCGTGATGTTGAGCAGCGACGAATTCGATTCGATGCAGTTGCGCGGCATGCTTCGCCCGGCCGAGATGATCGCCGATTCAAGCGCGTTGCGAATCGGCGTGCCTTCGGGCCAGACGATCCACCGATAGCTGAACAGGTCGTCCCAGCCGACCGCATCGCGCGACACGAGCGGATGTTCCAGCCCGGCGACGAAGTTGACCGGATCGTGGTAGAGCGTCTCTGTCTTTAGTTGCGCGGTCAATTGCGGGTTCGCCGCGCGGCCGATCACGATATCGATCTCGCCTTGCAGTAGTTGCGGGATCAAGCGATTCATCGTGCCCTCGGCAAGCCGCACCTGGGCGCGCGGCATCTGCCGGATCAGGCGCGCGACCGCGAGCGGCACCGTATCCGCAGCCGAAACACCCGAAGTGCCGATCGCGATGAGCCCGCTGCCACCGTCGCGCAGCGCATCCATATCGTCGCGCGCGCTGTCGAGGTGGCCGATGATGCTGCGCGCGTGCTGAACCATCGCTTCGCCGTACGGCGTCGTCCGCAGGCCGCGCGCGTGCCGCTCGAACAGCGGCAGGCCGACGTCGGCCTCCAGTTCCTTCAGCCACTTCGACAGCGCCGGTTGCGTCGTATGCAACGCCTCGGCCGACTGGCTCAGATTGCCGGTCTGCGCAATCGACAACAGCATCTGCAGATGCCGCAGGCGCAGCCGATAGGTCCAGTCGAGCATGGCCTTTCCTCCTAGGTATATCCGTTTTCATATGGATAGTGACAATTCGCAATTATACAAATATAGCTCGCCCGCATATAAATACGCCCAGACAGCAAGTAATCGTGGCGCCCCTCGAAATTTCCGACCTGTTCCGTGCCTGACCGGCCCGGTGCGCCAACCATTCGATCAGGAGATCCATCCATGGCATTCATCTTCCCGCCTGAAGCCCCCATCGCCGTGCCGGTCGTCGGCTCGAACGACTCGATCGCCGTGCGCCGGGTCTACTGCGTGGGCCGCAACTACGCCGCACACGCACGCGAAATGGGCTTCGATCCCGACCGCGAACCGCCGTTCTTCTTCTGCAAGCCCGACAACGCAATCGTGCCGGTCGCCTATGACCAGACGCTCGAACTCGCCTACCCGGCCGAGACCGCGAACTATCACTACGAGGCCGAACTCGTCGCCGTGATCGGCAAGAGCGGCTCGAACGTGCCGCTCGAACAGGCGCTCGACCATGTCTGGGGCTACGCAGTCGGCCTCGACATGACCCGCCGCGATCTGCAGATGAAGATGCGCGAAATGGGCCGTCCGTGGGAAATCGGCAAGGCGTTCGACGAATCGGCGCCGATCGGCCCGATCCATCCGGCGTCGCAAGTCGGCCACTTCGAACAGGCTGGCCTCTGGCTCACGGTGAACGGCGAAACGAAGCAGAAAAGCGACGTCACGCACCTGATCTGGTCGGTTGCGGAAACCGTGTCGTACCTGTCGCGCTTCTTCAAGCTCGAACCCGGCGATCTGATCTACACGGGCACGCCCGAGGGCGTCGGCGCGGTCAAGCGCGGCGACACGATGAAGGTGGGCGTCGAGCGCCTCGGCGAACTGACCGTCAAGATCGTCTGAATCGTCTAAATCACACCCGAAATCGAACAGGACGATCGACGTGGATCTCTACAGCTTCTTCAACAGTTCGACCTCGTACCGCGTGCGCATCGCACTCGCGCTCAAGGGCATCGAGACGAATTTTCACTGCGTGAATATCCGCGTCGGCGAGCATCGCGACGCGCACTACGTGGCGAAGGTGAACGCGTCGGCAGTCGTACCGGCCATCGTCGATGGCGACTTCCATCTCGGCCAGTCGCTCGCGATCATCGACTGGCTCGATGGCAAGCATCCCGAGCCGCGCCTGATTCCGGCCGAGCCGAAGTTGCGTGCGCACGTACTCGAATTCGCGAACCTGATCGCATGTGACATTCACCCGGTCAACAACCTGCGCATCCTCAAGTATTTGACCGACGTGCTCAAGGTCACGCCCGAGCAGAAAGATGCGTGGTACCGGCACTGGGTCGCCGAAGGCATGCAGGCGGCCGAGCGGCTGCTCGACGAGGCGGCGGCGCGCGAAGGCGGACCGTGGTGCTTCGGCGCGGCGCCGACGCTCGCCGACGTGTGCCTCGTGCCGCAGGTCGCGAACGCGCTGCGCATGGGCTGCGACCTCTCCGCGTATGCGCGCGTGATGGCCGCGTACCGTCATGCGTCGGAGCATCCGGCGTTCGTGAAGGCCGAACCGAAAAACCAGCCCGACTACACCGCGTAACGCAGCGGGCACCTGACCGAATTCCAGTTTTAGAATTATCCAGGAGACAGACATGCCACAGACATCCAAAGCCCGCCGTCGCGTGATCGTGGTCGGCGGCGGCATCGGCGGCCTCGCCGCCGCGCTCGCCATCGCCAGACAGAACATCGAGGTGCTGCTGCTCGAACAGGCCCCGCATATCGGCGAAATCGGCGCGGGCATCCAGCTCGGCGCGAACGCATTCACGGCGCTCGACGCACTCGGCGCGGGCGAAGCGGCGCGCAATCGCACCGTCTACACCGATTCGTTGACGCTGATGGACGCGGTCGATGCGAAGGAAATCGTGCGCATCGAAACGGGCGATGTGTTTCGCAAGCGCTTCGGCAATCCGTACGGTGTGATCCATCGTGCGGACATCCACCTGTCGATCTTCGAGGCCGTGCAGGGCAATCCGCTGATCCAGTTCCGCACCGATACGCAGATCAAGCAGCTTGAACAGAGCGAGCGCGGCGTCACGGTGATCGACCAGCACGGCGAACGCTACACGGCCGATGCCGTGATCGGCGCCGATGGCGTGAAGTCCGCGGTGCGCGCGGCGCTGCATGGCGACGAACCGACGCCGACCGGCCACGTGGTGTACCGCGCGGTGGTCGACGTCGAGAACATGCCGAAGGATCTGCAGATCAATTCGCCCGTGGTCTGGGCCGGCCCGCGTTGCCACCTCGTGCACTATCCGCTGCGCGGCGGCCGGGAATACAACCTTGTCGTCACGTTCCACAGCCGCCAGAAGGAAGTCTGGGGCGTGACGGACGGCAGCAAGGAGGAAGTGCTGTCGTATTTCGAGGGCATCCACCCGCTGCCGCACCAGATGCTGGACCGGCCGACGTCGTGGCGCCGCTGGGCCACCGCCGACCGCGATCCGGTCGATCAGTGGAGCTTCGGCCGCGCGACGATCCTCGGCGACGCCGCGCACCCGATGACGCAATACCTCGCGCAGGGCGCGTGCCAGGCGCTTGAAGATGCGGTCACGCTCGGCGAGGCGATCAAGGCCGCCGATGGCGATTTTGTGGCGGCTTTCAAGCTCTACGAGCAGGTCCGGATTCCGCGCACCGCGCGCGTGCTCTGGAGCGCGCGCGAGATGGGCCGCATCTATCACGCGAAAGGTGTCGAACGTCTCGTGCGCAACCAGTTGTGGGTCGGCCGCACGCGCGAGCAGTTCTATGACGCGCTCGACTGGCTGTACGGCTGGCGCGCGGAAGACTGCCTGAAGGGTGCGGTCTGAACGTTTGCCGGTGAGGCACGGCCTCGCCCCGGAACCGTCACGGCAGCGTCGAACCTTGTAGCGTCCGGCGCCAAACGTAATAAACACGGTTCTTTTGTTGCGTACTCAATCGTCAGGGAAAACAGGATCATGAGCACTCAAGCCCCCCACGGTGGGCAGCCGGAAGATACCCCCGCGCTTCGCCAGCTCTATGCCGACTTCGAAAGCAATCACCTCAATCCGCTCTGGACGCAAATCAGCGGACTGATGCCGAAACATCCCAGGCCGAAAGCCGTCCCGCATGTCTGGAAATGGGCGACGCTCTACCCGCTCGCGCAGCAGTCGGGGAACCTGGTGCCCGTGGGCCGTGGCGGCGAGCGCCGTGCCATCGGGCTCGCGAACCCCGGCCTCGGCGGAGAGGCCTACATCTCGCCGACCTTGTGGTGCGCAATTCAGTATCTTGGACCGCACGAAACCGCTCCCGAGCATCGTCACGCGCAGAACGCGTTCCGCTTCGTCGTGGAAGGCGAAGGCGTCTGGACGGTCGTCAATGGCGACCCCGTGCGCATGAGCCGCGGCGATTTCCTGATTACGCCGGGCTGGTGCTTTCACGGCCACCAGAACGTGCGCAACGCACCGATGGCATGGATCGACGGGCTCGACATTCCGTTTAGCTACACGAACGACGTCGGCTTCTTCGAATTCGGTTCGGAAGAACTGAGCGACAAGACCACGCCGGACTTCTCGCGCGGCGAACGCCTGTGGTGCCACCCCGGATTACGCCCGCTATCGGGGCTGAAAAACACGATCGCGTCGCCGATCGGTGCGTATCGTTGGGAACACACGGATCGTGCACTGAGCGAGCAACTGCGTCTCGAAGATGAGGGCTACCCCGCCACGGTTGAGCGCGGCCATGCGGCCGTCCGCTACACCAATCCGACGACCGGCGGCGACGTCATGCCGACAATTCGCGCCGAATTCCATCGGCTGCGCGCGGGGGTGAGCACCGCGTCTCGCCGCGATGTCGGTTCACTCGTGTTCCAGGTGTTCGAGGGGCGCGGCGCAGTCGTTCTCGATGGAACGCGGCGCGAACTGGAAAAGGGCGATATTTTCGTCGTGCCGAGCTGGGTGCCGTGGTCGCTTGAAGCCGAGAGCGACTTCGATCTGTTCCATTTCTCGGACGCGCCGATCATGGAACGCCTGCACTTCGATCGCACGTTGATCGAAAATCGCAAATAACGCGCTGCGGTGGCCCCGACCATCGGTTGGTTGGGGCTTCGTCCTTTTACCGGCAGCGAATTTCCTGATCGACAATCCTCGTTCCGTTTCCGGAATTCCAGCCTTCCGGCATTCCGGAAGGCTGCAATCAATCGTCGTTATCGACTGGCGGCGGCATCGTCAACACGCTCGCGCGCAGCGCTGACATGACCCGTTCGATGAGTCCGTCCGGCGATGCCAGTCCCGCCCTGGAAAGCGCCTGCTGCACGCTGACGACACGCCCGGCTTCATAACGCTTTCCGCTTCCGATCGCATCTTCGAAATCATTGGCGCGCTGATTGATTTCCTCGGGATCGGCGCTGACCAGCAGCACCGCATGAGCCAATACCGCATGCAGCGGCGCGTGCGACCCGTGCGCGTCCGATCGCACGCGGCGCCAGTATTGCGCGGTCCCGGCGATCTTTTGCGCCTCGCACGGCGCGCCCCAGGCGAGATTGAAACGTCCGTCGCAGAACGACCCTTCCACCGCCTGCCAATGCGTCTCTAGCCCGAACGTGCCCAGCGCCTCGCGCAGGATTTCGCACAGATGGCGGTAGACCGCTTCTGAATGCTCGCTCGCGTTGCCCTGCACCCGATACGCGAGGCTCAGGTTGAGAATGCCCGGCCCCTGCGGAACCAGCCCGCCGCCCGACATGCGCAGAAAAACCGGGCATCCGCGCCGCGCAAACTCGGCGCGGGCAGTCTCCAGGGCGTCGAAGCGCCGGTAGCTGCGCGGCACCACGAGCGAAACCGGTGCCTGCCACAGATGCGCGACGCAGCGGCCCGTCTCGGCCAGCGACAGCAGCGCCATTTCCGCCGCGAGGGGATCGGTTGTGTCGGCATCGAAGTCGACGAGGTCAAATGGCATAGGCCAGGGCCTGTTCACATGAATAAGGGGCGGGCGCAGAGGACCGGGGCGGTCCTTCGCGGCCTGGTGGAACGTCGTGTCGCCGTCCGCATCGGCGGACGGGCCGGTGACATTGTCCATCGTCGCGAAGAACCGCGCCAATCGCCCCTTGTCACGTAGGGGCTCCGCTCACTTCAATCTGGGCTGGACAATGATTTTCACGGCTGATTCGTTGTTATGAATCAGCGTTTCAAATCCCCTGGAAACAAGATCTTCCAGTTGAATGCGCTGGGTAATGAACGGTTCAAGATTGATCTTGCCTTCCTCGACGAGCTTGATCGTTTCCTGATGATCGTTGCAATACGCGATCGTGCCGCGCACGTCCAGTTCCTTCATGACCACGCTGTGTACGTTGATGGTGGCCGGATGGCTCCAGATGGACACGATCACCACCACGCCCGTGGCTTTGGTGACGGCTACCAGCGTGTCCAGCACCTTGTTCACGCTGGAGCATTCGAACGCCACATCCACGCCTTTGCCGCCGGTGATTTTCATCACTTCCGCGGCCACGTCCACCTCGGACGGATCGAGAATGTAATCGGCCACGCCGGATTCGCGGGCCTTCTCCTTGCGCTTCGCGCTCAACTCCGTGACGATGACGCGCAGGCCCTTGGCTTTAAGCGTCGCCGACAACAGCAGGCCGATCGGACCTGCGCCGCCGACGAGAGCGATATCGCCAGCCTTCGCGCCGCTGCGGGTGAACGCATGATGGCCCACCGACAGCGGCTCGATCAAGGCGGCCTGATCCAGCGGAATGGACTTCGAAATCGGGTGCACCCAGCGGCGTTTGACGGCGATCTTTTCGGACAGGCCGCCGCCACGGCCGCCGAGACCGATGAAATTCATGTTCTTCGACAGGTGGTATTTTTCGCCCGGTCCCGTAGGCACGTCGTCGGCCACGATATAAGGCTCCACCACCACGTGCTGGCCGACTTCGATATCGGTCACGCCTTCGCCCACCGCATACACCACACCGGAAAATTCGTGGCCCATGGTGATGGGCGCGGACTCTTTGGAAATCGGATGGGGATGGCCGCACGGCGGAATGAAAATCGGCCCCTCCATGAATTCGTGCAGATCCGTGCCGCAGATCCCGCACCAGGCCACCTCGATGCCAACGGTGCCCGGCTCCACGACCGGTTCGGGAATCTCTTCGATGCGAATGTCGCCGCGATCATAAAAACGCGCTGCCTTCATCGTTCCAGCTCCTCGGTTTGCTCGGTTTATATCGAATGAGGCGGTGCGGGGCGGCTCGCCCCACACCTCACCATCGTCACGATCGGAATGTCCTGGCCCGCGTCGGCCAGCCCGACTCACTGCCCCAGATGGCGGCGCAGCAGCGCGTTAACCTCGTTGGCCTTTTCCATCTGCGGCATATGGCCGGCGTCATCGAGCACCGCCACCACTGCGCCCGCAGGCGCGGCGGCGGCATGGGCGCTCGGGATCACGCGATCCTCGCGGCCCCAGACCACCAGCACCGGCCCGTCAAAGCCGCCCAGCGCCTTGCCAGGTTGCTCGCGTTGCCTGCCGTCGCCGAACAACGTTGTGCCCAGCGCGGTGAGCGCCTCGGCGACGCCGTCGAGCCGCTTGTACTTGAGCAGATCGTCCAGCATCTGGCGACTCACCAGCGCCGTGTCGTTAAACAGCAGTTCGGCCACGGGCTTGAGTTCGCGGCGCGATTCGGCACGCACGAAACCGTCCGTATAGTCGGCGTTGACTTCATCGCCGAGACCGGCGCTATCGATCAGCGCCAGCGAACGCGCCTTCTGCGGCGCATCCACCGCCAGTTGCGCAGCCACGCCGCCGCCCATCGAGTGGCCCACCAGATGCGCCGATGGGACGCCGATGGTCTCCATGAAGCGGCCGACGAAGGCGGCCAGTTCCTGCAGCGTCGTGCCCGCCAGCTTCACCTGGGACTGGCCGTGCGCGGGCAGATCGAGCGCGATCACCGGATGCTTCTCCGCCACCGCATCGAGGTTGAACAGCCAGTTGTTCAGGTCGCCGCCGAAGCCGTGAATAAAGAGCACCGGCGTGCCCGACTCCGGCCCGCGCCGCGCATAGCGCACGCGAATGCCGTCCACGTCGGCATAGTCGAATGCGGGGCCCGCGTCCTCGTCGCCGCTGTCGATGACCGGCACCTCGTAAGCCGCGACGTACGCTTCGATCTCGGCATCGCTCACGTCCTGCTCGGCCAGCACGCCGAGCAGCGCCTTGACCGGCAGCGTCTCGCCGCTTTGCGCCACGATGCGGCGCAGCAGTCCGGCATCGGGCGCTTCCACCGAATTGGAAATCTTGTCGGTATCCACATCGAGCAGCGCCGTTCCAACTTCGATACGCTCGCCTTCCCGCACCAGCCAGTCCTGCACCGTGCCTTCGCGCATCTCCAGCCCCCACTTGGGCATCACGATAGGGGTAATCGGGCCCATCAGTTCTTCCCTCCTTTCATCGTGCGGCGTGCAGCATCCACGATCTGCGCGGCGCTCGGGATATACAGGTCTTCCAGCGCGGGCGAGAACGGCACCGGCGTATGCGGCGGGCAAACCATCTCGATCCCGGCCTTGAGCGCACCGAAAGCGCGTTGAGCGACCTGTGCCGAAATATCGGTGGCGATGTTGCAGCGCGGGCTGGCCTCATCCACCACCACCAGGCGGCCGGTGTTCTCGACCGTTTCCAGCACGGTGTCGATATCCAGCGGCGACAGCGTGCGCAAATCAACGATTTCGGCCTCGATGCCCTCCTTCGCGAGCACAGTTGCGGCCTCCAGCGCGCGATGAACCATCAGGCCGTACGTGACGATCGATACGTGTTTGCCGTCGCGCACGATATTGGCCTCGCCGAACGGGACCGTGTACGAGCTTTCCGGCACCTCGCCTTCGAGGCCGTACAGGTTCTTGTGCTCGCAGAAAATCACCGGATCGTTATCGCGGATCGCCTGGATCAGCAGCCCCTTCGTGTCATAAGGCGTGGACGGGCACACCACCTTGAGGCCGGGTATGTGCGTGAACAACGGTGTCAGCATCTGGCTGTGCTGGGCGGCGGCCCGAAAGCCCGCGCCGACCATCGCGCGGATCACCACCGGCGTTTCGGCCTTGCCGCCGAACATGTAGCGAAACTTCGCCGCCTGGTTGTAGATCTGGTCGAAGCACACACCCATGAAGTCGATGAACATCAGCTCGGCAATCGGCCGCATGCCGCACGCGGCCGCGCCGATGGCGGCCCCCACGTAGGCGGATTCGGATAGCGGCGTGTCGAGCAGGCGGTCGCCGTGTTTGGCGTAGAGGCCCTTGGTCACGCCGAGCACGCCGCCCCACGCATCCATTTCGCCGTTCGCGCCCGCACCGCCGACGATGTCCTCGCCCAGCATGATGACGCTCGGGTCGCGGGTCATTTCCTGGTCGATCGCTTCATTGATCGCCAGCTTCATGCTCAATTTTCTGGCCATGATTTCGTCTCCTGATTGAATGATTGAATCGGTCGTCGCACGATGATTTCAATAGCTCACGTAGACATCCGAGAGCAGATCCTCGGGCCCCGGCAGCGGCGCGGCCTTGGCCTCCACGACCGAATGTTCGATCAGCGCCGCAACTTCGCGATCGATCGCTTCCAGCGCATCGCGCGAAATCACCTCCGCCCGCGTCACCACTTGCGCGAACTTCTTGATGCAATCCTTGTTGCTGCGAATGTCGTCGAGTTCACCGGGCCCGCGATAGGTCTGCGCATCGCCCTCGAAATGGCCGTAAAAGCGCACCGTCTTGCATTCGAGCAACGACGGTCCACCACCCTCGCGCGCGCGCCGGATGACTTCGCCTGCGGCCTCGTGTACGGCGAAGAAGTCGGTGCCGTCCACCGTCACGCCGGGGATGCCGAAACCGGCGGCGCGATCGACATAGCTGTCCACGGCGGTGCCGTAATCGCGCGCGGTCGATTCGGCATAACCGTTGTTCTCGATCACGAAGATCACCGGCAAATTCCAGACTGCCGCGAGATTCAGGCTTTCAAGAACGGTGCCCTGATTCGACGCGCCGTCGCCGCAGAAGGTGATGCCGACCTCGCCCTTGCCGCGAAACTTGGCGGCCAGCGCCGCGCCGCAGATCAACGGCGCACCGGCGCCGAGAATGCCGTTGGCGCCCATCATTCCCTTGGACAGATCCGCGATATGCATCGAGCCGCCCTTGCCGTTGCACGAGCCGCCCTTGCGGCCATAGATCTCCTTCATCATCGCCACCGGGTCCACGCCTTTGGCAATGCAATGGCCGTGTCCGCGGTGCGTGCTCGCGATGCGGTCGCCGTCACCGAGGTGATGCAAGATGCCGACCCCGGTTGCCTCCTCGCCGGCATAGAGGTGCACAAAGCCGGGGATGTCGCCGCGGCCAAAGTCGACGTGCAACCGCTCTTCGAACTCGCGAATCGTGCGCATCTTGCGATAGACCGCGAGCAGCGTCTCCTTGTCGAGCGGCAGCTGAACCGGCCCTGCAGCGATGTCTGCTTCCATGTCTGTCTCCTTGTTTCAGGTTTGGGGGGTGAAAGTGCGGAACTCGGGAACGGGCAGGCCTGGGCCTGGGCCTGTACCTGTACCTGTGCCGCTGCGCATCAGGTGCGCGCCAGCGGCGTAGCTCATGCAGGCTGCCACGTCGATGCTGGAAAAAGCGTTCTCGTGCAAGGTCACGAATACTTCGTCATGCTTGTCAAATGCCATCTCGCGCTCGCCGTCGAGCGCGACGATGCCCGCATGCTGTTGCACGCGCTGCGGCACGGCATGCTCGAGGCGATGCCAGTACGCGATCGGCACCGGCTGCATGAGTCCGGGCGCGATCGGCGCCATCAACTCGAACGCGCAACGGCCCCGCTTGCCCAGTTCGATGGCGAGGCCGCCGCGTTCGTCGCGGCCGACCGGTTCGAGCAGGCCCGCGATGGCGGACAGGCCGATTGCCTGCGGACTGGCGAATGACACATAGACCGCCGTCAACGTGTCGGTCTTCCACACGGCGCGTGCACCGATGTATTGCTCGCGGGAGATGACTGCGTCCACCAGCGCGATGTCGTGCCGCACGGCTCCGTTGGGCTCCCGAATCGTCACTTCGAGGCGCTTGTTGCTCGCGAGCGCACACCATGCCGGGATGCGCCCGCTGGCGAACAGGCCCGTCGCCAGTCCGGTGATGGTGGGTTCGCGCATTTCGGGGAAGGCATTGTTGGTGCCCGTGGACAGCCCGACGATCGGCACGTCGCCGCACTCGCGGACCACCGCGCGGTGCGTGCCATCACCGCCGAGCACGACGATGGCCGCGACGCCTGCCTCGCGCATCATTTGCGCGGCGCGCAGTGTATCGTCCACGCTGCCGGTGACCGGCATGTCCAGATACTCGACCGCCGCGAGCGTGGCGTCAGGTCCTTGCGCGCGCATCAAATGCCGCTGCAGCATGACCCGCAGCCCCTCGCGGTCCGGCATCATCAGCACGCGGCCAACGCCGCCTGCGGCCAGCGCAGCAAGTAGCCGCAACACGATATTCACGCGATCAGCGAGCTGCAGACTGTTCGCATTGGCGATGACCCGACGGATATCGCGCGCCGATATGGGATTGGCGATGATGCCAACCAGCGGCGGACGAACCGGAGAAGGTTCGTGCATGCCTGTCTCCTGAGTATTTGTTTTGACAGGCTTACGTATTGCAACTGCCATGCCAGCAGCACGGCGCTCAAAATGGGCAGAAAGCCCAGGTGAATACCCCGAGAAAATGAGCCTGAAATGCAGCGTCGCAGCGTGCTGCCGTGACAGGTGTCACAGCAGCAGTTGCATCAAGGTGGACAGGCGTATCGGCCTAACGTGACGGACGCAAAGGACGCAAAGACTGCGCGTTCAACGCGGAAGATCGCCTGTTCTCTCGCTTGTTCCCTCGCCTGTTCCCGTATCGCTGCGGTTTGGCGACTGAATGCCGTAGCGCGCCATGCGGCGGTACAGCGTCATGCGGCTAATGCCGATCTGGCGCGCGACGGCGCTCAGATTCCAGCCCGAGGCGCGCAGATACTGCATGAGCAGCATGCCCTCGGGCGGCAGCGTGTGGGGTTCCGGTGCATCGGCCGGATGCGCCGCTGGGTCGGACACTGCGGACGCTGCGGACGCCGCGAACGCTGCGCTCGCAACTTCCTCGGCGGTCTCGCCCAGGCCTTCGGGCAGGTCGTCCGCTTCGATGTGGCCGTGGCTGCACACCGCGCGCGCATATTCGAGCGCATTGCGCAATTCACGCAGATTGCCCGGCCAGCGATGCCGATGCAGCCGCTCACGCGCCGCCTCCGAAATCGTGAAGCTTGGCACGCCCTCCGGCACGGCGAGCAGCTTCTGCACGAGCCAGTCCAGATCGTCGCGCTCGCGCAGCGGCGGCAACACGAAGCGCGCACCGTTGAGGCGGTAATACAGATCCTCGCGAAACCGCCCGTTGCTGATCAGTTGATCGAGCGGATGATGGGTGGCCGAAATCACGCGCACATCGACGCGCACCGGACGCGAAGCGCCAATCGCCAGCACTTCGCCTTCGGACAGCACCCGAAGCAGACGCGACTGCAACTCGCGCGGCATGTCGCCAATCTCGTCGAGAAACAGCGTGCCGCCGTTGGCCTCCTCAATCAGGCCGCGCCTCGGCCTCGAACCGGCGCCCGAGAAACTGTTCGGCAGATGCCCGAACAACTCGCTCTCGATCAGCGTTTCGGGAATCGCCGCGCAATTGACCGCGATAAACGGGCCATTGCGGCGCGAGCTGGCTCGATGCAGCGCCTTGGCCAGAAATTCCTTGCCGCTTCCTGTCTCGCCATTGATGAGCAGATTGATCGGCGAATCGATCAGCCTCGCGGCGCGCTGCAATTGCTGCTGCAATGCCGCATCGCCGCCGCATAGCGCCGCCAGTTCGGCCGGCAACGGCGGCGGCGACACGCTGTCCTGCATCCGCGGATGCAAGCGCAGCACCGGCGGCATCACGCTCAGGTAGAGCCGTTTTCCGCTATGGGTCAAGCGCACGACGCGCTGCTCGCTGGGCCGCGAATAAACGAAGCGGCCCAGATCCTCCGGGCGCGCATCGAAAAACGCCTCGAACCGCATGTCGAGCAGCGACTGCGCCATCGCCTCGCCGCCGCACTCGGCCATCAGCATTTGCTGGGCGCGGCGGTTATGGCCGGAGATCCGGCCATCGGCGTCGAGTGCGATCAGATACTCCGGATTGACGTCGAGAAATTCGGGTGCCGGACTCAGCTTGAGCATCCAGTCCTGCCGGTGCCGACGCAGAAAATAAGCGTCCTCGATCTGGTTGGCGTACATACGCACGAGTTGTAGCGCAAGCATCTGACTGTACTTGGCCTGCGGCGAACTCAGTGCGGAGATATCGAGGATCGCGTTGAGCCGGCCACACGAATCGAACAGGGGCGCCGCGGTGCAGGTCAGCGGAATATGCGTCGCATCGAAATGATCGGACTGATGCACGGTCAGAGCCTGACCGGTTGCGAGCGCAGTGCCGACCGCACACGTGCCCGCACCGTTCTCGCTCCATTCGGCGCCCAGATAGAGGCCGGCGCGGCGCAGGGCTGCGTCCGAGTTGGCATCGCCGAGGTAATCGACGGTGACGCCGTCGGCATCCGTCAACAGGACCACGTAGCCCATGCCCCCCACCTGGCCGTAGAGGGTTTCGAGGCCATGGCGGGCGATCCGCGTGAAATCGTCGATGCGCTGCTGGTGCTCGCGCAACCGAATCTGGGGCAGGATACGCGCTTCCTGCATTCGGGCCGGATCAAGACCGTACTGGTGCACGCAACGCCGCCACGAACTCTGGATGATCGCATCGTGCGCGCGTGCGGCCACCGCCGACTCACTGGTGGTCGTCAGGACGACGGTCTCAATGTGCTCGCGTTGCCACTGGTCCATCGCTGTCTCCTGTGTTCCGGGCGCCTCGTGCCGCATGCGACGGTGCTGGCCGGCGAGCGAATTCGGCTCAGCGTATCGGGCAGCGCCTCTCGGAACATCGTCCGCTATCGCGGTTGGGCTGTTTTAGTGCCAGCATCATCGTTTGTGAAACTGCCGCGCCGGGCCGCCGCTGGTTACGGCGCGGGTTACGCCGTTCGTTGCGCCGTTCGTTGCGCCAGCCAGCGGGGCCAGTTGAAATCACGGTTGAATTCAGATTCACCGATGCCGACTTGATAATGTATCTGACGGCCACGTGATTGTGCAAACCGTGCCGAATTAAAGAAAATCGCATCGCCGATGCCCGGCTTCCGACACACCGCTGCTGATACCTGATTCTGGCAACTCCGGCTGCCCCGGAATACCCTGGCTCAAAACCGGACGAGTCGACCGGCACGCTTCAGGGATGCAACGCAACAAAGCTTACGGTTCTTGCAGCCGGCAGGCGCTGAAATAAGCGCTTTCAGGCCGTCACCGAAAACACGAATATCGCGTTATTGAGTGCGTGAAATAGTATCGGCATCGACAACCCTTTGGTCTTTTTGGCGAGCCATCCCGCCGCCGCGCCCATCGCACACAGGTAGAAGAAGTGACTGCTGTCCTGATGCAGGCTCGCAAACACCATCGCTTGCAGGAAATTGGCCCAGCCGAAGCTGAGATGACGCGAAAGGCCGCCCAGCAAGCAGCCGCGGAAGACGAGCTCCTCCATGATCGGAACCAGCAACGACAAGACGATCAGCGCGAGCGGCACGCCGCCGAGCGACTCGGCTCCGTGAACAAGCGCGACTGCCCAGGTTGCGTGAGCCCAGTTATACGGCGTATGAGGCTGCGACAACCACAGATTGACGTTGTAGAGGAGCAGCGCCCCAGGAGGCAGCAACCAGTTCAGCGTCCACCGGCCGCTGCCGAGCCAGTCACGCCATGAAAGCAGCCTTCCGACCGAAACAAGCCCCACTGCTACAAACAGAAGCGTCCATAGGTGAGACACCGCGAGGCGTTTTTGCCAGTCGATACGTGCAACGCCACCCCCGGCAGGCGATAGCGATATGTTGCCCCCGAAACGAAGCATCGCGACGACGTAGACCGCCGGTAGAAATATCGCAAGGGCCAGCCACGCATGTCGCAATCCAATACGCTCGAAGAGCGGCGTACACGGTTTGCCGATGCGCTGGCGAACGGTGCCGCGATAGTGGACCGGAAACATCAACAGCCCCGGCACGGCTGCAACCATGAGCAGGAACGTGATGAAACTCATCGCGACAGGAATCAGGTCGCTACGGCCGGCGAGGGAAGGATCAAGACCAATGAGGTGCACATAGGCTGGCGCAAGCTGCGCCGCATTATGTGTTGCCGCGTATTGACCTCGAATGATGTCGGCGGCGACCTTCGCATCGTTGGCGTCGAAAGCCACGTCGAGACGGAATTGCCGGTTCTGGGGCGTTTCGTTTTTGTACGGCGCGTTATTGGCGTTCAATATCGCGTTGGCGCCCGCGGCGTCGCCGACATGCTCCAATGCGCGCGCCGCCGTGTAGGCGTCTATCTTCAACCCGGCGTGTTGTGCGCGAAGCAACTCGTTCTTCGCCTCGTTTCCTGGCAGTAGCTCCGTCGCAGCGCGGATCCGCTGGGCTTCAAACCATGTGAATTGCGGTAAAGGTGCCAAGGCGAGCAGCCTGGCCGCCGCGGCAGTCTCGTTCTTCTTCGCGAGATAGCGCATGGCTTTAACAAGCTGGAGGCTGGCAGGATCGACTTGCACGGCAAGGACCGCCTCCTTGCCCGCACGTTCATCGTCTTTCACCGCGGTGTACGCACTCGAAAGCGCTGCGTACAAGCGAGCCTGCTGCGGTGCCGGCCAGCTTCTGGAGCGTGCCACGAGCGGCTCGCCATATTCAATCGCCGGTTTGCCGTATCTATGCTCAAGCAAGAACAACTCGACGTCCGTATCGTTTGAATAGTTTTTCTCAAGCGCCGCCTGGCAGGCGTTGAAATCCTTCCCTGCTGCATCGGCCCATGTCGAATCGTCCGACATGGCGAAGCGCTCGCTGAATTTACATGCGGATAAGACCAATGCGGGGTCGGCGGGATGCTCGAGGATCGCCTGTCGATATGCGGCGAGTGTCTGGTCGTAGGTGGCTTTCTCGCTGTTCTCGACAATGCTGACCATGTGGTCCGATATGCGAAGCTCATCGATCGGCCTGGCGTGCGCCCCGGATGCGGCTACGTTAGCGGCAAATGATGCAGTGAGTGCGCACAGAGCGATGATTTTGAATATTGTTCGACGCATGATCGCGAAAATTCATAAGCCCATATTCGGATATCGTCCGTCTTTAAGGAATCTTTAATGGTGTGGACGAAGAGGCTGCGGTTATGCGCTCGTTTCGATGCTTGCGGGGATCCACTGCAGAGACAGTCTTTGATTTGGTCGTCAGGGAGTTGCCGTTCCTTGTCGATTGTTTGCCCCTGGCGGAACTGCCCCCTCTCCATCGCGTACGATGATCATCCAGGGCTTGCCCTCATGCGAGGGGCATAAACCGACTGCGGATTCATCCGTTCGATGCAACACAATCGAAGCTGCGTGAGCAGCGGGAGTGTTGCATCGACCGGTTGAATCCACAGCGCGACGCGGCCGTCCGACCGACTGGGCGACGCATCGGGGAAATGACGCCTCATGGATGTTTCGTGGACGCGTCGCAGACGCTCATCGTCCCTTCGCTAACCGGCCTGCCAGACTGGCCCTCTGGCTGTTCCGCCATTTCAAGTGCGTCATCCATCCCGATGCCAGGATAGCGGGTAGTACTTTCAAGTTTTTGTTTGGCGAGCAATAATCGGACAGCCCGGAGGGGTGATCCCCCCGGTTCTAATTCCGAGCGCAACTGGCGACTGATAATCGATCGCCAGAGTTCGTTAAATGCTGAACAACGACGTCACCAAGCCGGGAAATAACCAACTTCAATTGTTAGTCCCCGGCGTGCGGCTCGACTCAATAAGCGATGCTAAAACGCTTGCACACGTTCGCAGGCTTCTCGATCTCGTCGAGCATTGCAATGGCGTAGTCCTCGTACGAGATCACACTATTGCCCTTGTCGTCGGTGAAAAAGGCATCCCCGCCCAGGCGAAACTTGCCGGTGCGCAGGCCCGGGACGAAATGCGCGGCCGGGGTGAGGAAGGTCCAGTCCACGTCATGTACTTTGCGCAAGTCGTCGAGGAACTGGGCGCCTGGAACAGCTTCGCTCTTGTAGGCTTCGGGGAAATCGGGTGTATCCACGAGGCGCAGGCCCGGCTTGATTTCCAGCGAACCGGCGCCACCCACCACAAGCACACGCCCAATGCCTGCGCCGCGTGCGACTTCCAGAACGTTCGCCGCCGTGACACTCGCGAATTTCGCCGCGCTGACCAGCACGTCGTGGCCTTTGAGCTTTTCACCCAGTGCCGCCGCGCCCGTCACGGCGTCGCCCGCGACGAAGTTCGCGCCGAACGGAATGGCCGCGCTCGGCTTGCGTGCAACGACGGTGACTTGATGGCCGCGCGACTGTGCTTCGACCGCGATGCGTTGGCCGACGTTGCCGGTGCCGCCGATAATGGCAATGCGTGACATAGTGTTTTCCTCTCTGCGGGTGTAACTTCGGCCGCTCTGTTAAAAACGGAAATTTTCTCGCAAGGGCAATGTTTGTCAAGACAGGACGCGGTGGCCTGCGCAGCGGCGCGGTCTTCTACAACTGCTACGAAGCGCACTTCGCCCAATTTCAGCCAGCGCAGCGCAAGCAGCTAATTCCGCAAACACTCGACATCAAACGTCGATGCCCAAGGCAACGATGCGCCGGTACAGCGTCGCGCGCGCCATGCCGATCTGCTCGGCGGCTTTCGCCACGTGACCGCCCGCCGTACGCAACGCGTCGATCAAAAAGCGACGTTCGAAATCGCGCATCGCGTCTTCATACTGCTGCACGCCGTGTCGATCCGGCGACGCGCCAATCTGTGCATCTTGCGGGTCAGCCGGAATGCGGCGCGTCTCGTCGTCAGTCCGATTACCGCGCCCGTCGCCGATAAAGCGCGCGAGCGAACGCGCGTCGATGCGCTCGTTCTCCGATAGCAGCACTGCACGCTCAAGCGTATTGCGCAGTTCGCGCACGTTGCCAGGCCAGCTATATGCACACAGCACCGCAAGCGCATCGCGGTCGAGTTCGAGATGCACGGCGCCGCTTTCCACCGAAAGCTTGTCGAGGATCGCCCAGGCCATCGCTTCGACGTCGGCGAGGCGCTCGCGCAGCGGCGGCACGCGAATCGTCAGCACATTGATCCGATAGTAGAGATCCGCGCGAAATCTGCCCTGCGCCACCAGCGCGGGTAAATCCGCCGATGTCGCCGCGATGATGCGCACGTCGGTGCGCACGATGCGATTCGATCCGAGCGGCTCGAATTCCTGCTCCTGTAAAACGCGCAGCAATTTGCCCTGCAAAGCCAGAGGCATGTCGCCAATCTCGTCGAGAAACAGCGTACCGCCCTGCGCCAACTCGAATTTGCCGATGCGCCCCTTGCGATCCGCGCCCGTGTATGCGCCAGCTTCAGCGCCGAAGAATTCCAGTTCCAGCAGCGTGTCGGGAATCGCGGCCACGTTCACCGTTACAAGCGGTCGATCCGCGCGTCCGGACGCGCCGTGAATGGCGTGAGCGAGCAGTTCCTTGCCCGTGCCCGTTTCCCCAAGCAGGAGCACCGGCGACGCAAGACGCGCGGCCCGGCGCGCCTGGCGCTTGACTTCGAGACTGGCGGCGCTGGTGCCGATCAGATTGGAAAAGCTGTATTTCGCACGACGCACCTGCGCGAGCGAATGGCGCGTGCTGATGAGTTCGGCACGCAGCCGCGCATATTGGCTAAAGAGCGGCGACAGTCCCTTGAGTTCATTGAACAGCACGAAGCCGACCGCACCGATCGTTTCACCGTTGTCGTCCTTGATCGGCAGGCGCGTGACAACGATCGGATCGCGATTGGTTTCGAGTATGTCGAGGAGAATCGGCTCGCCGCCCTTCACGACGTCGCGCATCAAGGTGTTCGGGATGACGCTTTCGCAATCGAGGCCAATCACCGCCTCCGGGTCGTCAAATCCGAATCGCGCCGCGTAGTCCTTGTTGATCCACACCACACGCGCATCGCGATCGACGATAACGGTGCCTTCGCTGAACTTGTCGAGTGATTGAAAGAGCGATTGCATCGCCAGTTTGCGCACGTGGTCGTAGTCGGCCAGCAGCGCGGTTGTTTTTATTTCCATTGGGTTCTTTTCAACGGTCGTCGCTCACGGTTGTGGCGTGTTCAGGCACATGGATTCTCGTTTTCGGGACCGATTATCCCAGAAGTGAGATTGCGCCGCAGCCCTGATAGCACTGGATCTTATGTGCTGGTTTGCGGAAAACGGAGTGCTTGACCACTGGACCGTCTCAGTTCCGAGACGTGTGTTGACACAACCATCCCGGTACAGGGCACACACGCCGACACCGACTTCCGCCGCGCCGTTTCCCGCAAGGCTCACAGGCCGCTGGCACATATCGTGCGTAATGGTGCGTTCGCGCCGGCTTCGGTGCGCAGTACAAGCAACACACCTGCACGCATAACTAAACGGAGACAAGATGTCCTTTGTGATCGTGATCGCCGCTTTGGCGTTCCTGATGCTCGTGGCCTATCGCGGCTACAGCGTCATTCTTTTCGCTCCTATTGCCGCACTAGGCGCTGTCCTGCTGATCGATCCCGCCGCCGTTGCGCCGGTTTTCTCCGGCATCTTCATGGAGAGGATGGTGGGCTTCGTGAAGCTCTACTTTCCGGTGTTCCTGCTCGGCGCGGTATTTGGCAAGGTGATCGAGCTTTCGGGATTCTCCGAAGCCATCGTGGCCGCCGCAATCCGCTACATCGGCCGTTCGCGCGCAAACGCCGTGATCGTCGCCGTGTGCGCGCTGCTCACGTATGGCGGCGTGTCGCTGTTCGTCGTGGTGTTCGCGGTCTATCCGTTTGCCGCCGAACTCTATCGCCAGAGCAACATCCCGAAGCGCCTGATGCCCGGCGCAATCGCGCTCGGCGCGTTTACGTTCACGATGGATTCGCTGCCCGGCACGCCGCAAATCCAGAACATCATTCCCACCACGTTCTTCAAGACCACCGCGTGGGCCGCGCCCTGGCTCGGCGTGATCGGCTCGGTCTTCATCATCGTCGTGGGCCTCTCGTACCTCGAATGGCGGCGCCGCAGCGCAATGGCAAAGGGTGAAGGCTACGGCACGTCGCTCGTGAACGAGCCGGATCGCGTGGAGACCGGCAATCTGCCGCATCCCGCGCTCGCAATCGCACCACTCGTACTCGTCGGCGTCGCCAACTTCCTGCTCACGAAGTGGATTCCGCAATGGTATGGCGACAGCTTCACCGTCGCGCCGGAAGTGCTGCCCGGCATGCATGCGCCCGTGACAGTAAGCGTGAAAAGCGTCGTTGCAATCTGGGCGGTGCAAGGCGCGCTGCTGCTCGGCATTCTTCTCGTCATCGTGACGGCATTTCACCGCGTGAGAACGCGCTTCGCCCTCGGCACAAAGGCCGCCGTGGGCGGTGCGCTGCTCGCAACGCTCAACACGGCATCCGAGTATGGCTTCGGCGGTGTGATCTCGGCGCTGCCGGGTTTCATCGTCATCGGCAACGCGCTCAAGGCCATTCCGAATCCTCTGGTGAATGCGGCCGTCTCGGTCTCGGCGCTCGCGGGTATCACGGGCTCTGCATCGGGCGGCATGAGCATCGCACTCGCCGCCATGTCGGACACGTTCATCAAGACCGCACAGGTCATGCACATTCCGATGGAAGTGCTGCACCGCGTCGTCGCCATGGCGAGCGGCGGTATGGATACGCTGCCGCACAACGGCGCGGTCATCACGCTGCTCGCCGTCACAGGTCTCACGCACCGGGAGTCGTATCGCGACATTTTCGCGGTGACCGTCATCAAGACGCTCGCCGTCTTTGTCGTCATCACCGTGTTCTACCTGACCGGTATTGTCTAACCCGCATTCACACAGGCTGACTCATGCAACTTCCCCACGCGCTCGCCCTCGCCGGAAAAACGGCCGTCGTCACCGGATCGACCAGCGGCATCGGACTCGGCATCGCGACCGCGCTCGCACGCGCGGCGCCAATATCGTGCTGAACGGTTTCGGCGACCCGGCGGCTGCACTCGCGCAGATCGAAGCCACCGGCGTGCGCGTCGCGCATCACAATGCAGACATGAGCCGCCCGGAGGATATCGAAGCGCTCGTGATCTTCGCGGTGAGCACGTTCGGCAGTCTCGACATTCTCGTCAACAATGCAGGCATTCAATACGTCGAAACGATCGAGCATTTTCCGGTCGAGCGATGGGATCAGATCATTGCGATCAATCTAAGCGCGACATTTCATGCGACGCGTGCGGCGCTCCCCTTCATGCGCGACGCAGGCTGGGGACGCGTGATCAATATCGCTTCGGTACACGGACTCGTCGGCTCGGTTGGCAAGTCCGCGTATGTCGCGGCTAAACACGGCGTAATCGGGCTCACCAAGGTCGCCGCGCTGGAGACGGCGCGTAGCGGCGTGACAGTCAATGCGATCTGTCCGGGCTGGGTGCTTACGCCGCTGGTTCAGAAGCAGATCGACGATCTTGCCCATCGAGAGGCAATCTCCATCGAAGACGCCACGTTTAAACTGCTCGGCGAAAAGCAGCCGTCGGCGCGCTTTGCCAGCGTCGAGCAGATTGGCGGCGTGGCGGTGTTTCTGTGCTCGGAGGCGGCCAGCGAAATGCGTGGGGCGGAGATCAAGGTGGACGGGGGCTGGTCCGCGCAATAAGTCTCCAACGCTGAGTTCACGCCCGCAACGACTTAACGCATCACCGTGACAACGCCTCCCGAAGTCGCTTCACCCGTAAGCTCTGGGACGGATACAGTCCTGTGGCAAGCACGGCCTCGATCGTATCGATGCGACTACGCCAGTACGAAAGCGGAAACGGCGTTCGACCCAATTGCAGCATTCGCGTGATGACGTGTTCGAGGTGTTGCAGGTCTTTTTCGATTTGATGGTAATTCACTATTTCCCCGGCTTTCTTTGTGCTCGTTATATTTCCCGGCGCATGGAAACGAACAGTGAAGGCGTGTTCCGCGGGACAACTGTGCATATGCAGTAGTTGCCGCACAGGGTTGCCGTCGCGGCAGCGCATTCCCCCGTTTGCCTGGATCCGGGAGACACAGGCATCTTTGCAGGCGATGGCGCACGCGGCAATGAATGAGAAGGAGGCGACGGCGAAATCTGTCCGTGCGTCTCAATTACTTGTTGTGTTGTCTCGCATGCACCGCACACAAGCGCGCACAGGCGATGCTCAACGCATCAGCGCCATCCAGTAACGCCAGTCAGCAGCAGCGCCGCTTTCCGTTTGCGCCGATTCGCCGTGCAGCGCCAGCATGCGCACCGCACGCGGCGAAAGACCGATCGAGCGACGGAATGCACGCGTGAAGTTTGCTGCGTCGGAAAACCCGTGCGCGGCCGCGATATCCGCAATCGACAGACCTCGATTCGACTGGTCGACGAGTATCTCGCGACAACGCCGCAAACGCCGCTCGCGCAGGTACGTTGCGAAGCCGCCTTCCTGTTCGAAGAGCCGGTATAGCGTCGCGCGCGACATGCCGAACGCGTTGGCGACCTGCTCGGCGCTCAACTGCGGATCGGTCAGGCGTTTCTCCACGTAACGGCAAATCGATACGAATGCACACTGCTGAACGGCAGGCATGCTTTCCGGACTGATGCTCGAATTGAGCACCGACGCTGCGAGCTGCAACGTTGCCGGCAGGACCGCGCGGGCGTTCGCCGGCGTCATCTCGGGGGCATGCCGGTAAAGCGCACCCAGATGCTCGCGCAGCAGCGCCACGGTGGGAGAGGTGCCGCGTATCACCCGCATGCTCTGCTGGTCGGGCGCGTTGAGCAACGGTGCAAGCAGACGCCGAGGCACGGCCAGATTGATGAATTCGCCTCGTGTGACCTCGGTGGCGAGCGGCTGGGCCGCATCCACGATGAACATGTCGCCCGGCTGCGTACAGGCCTCCGAGCCGCCGTCACGCGCGCGGCACGCGCCGCCCAGATAAAACTGCAGGACGTATTGGTCGTGACCATCGCGCCCGATCTTCGCGTTCGAGCGATCGTAGCGCTGCGCACCCGTGCGGATCGACCCCAGCACGACCTCGCCGAACAGATAACCGCTTACCCTGGTGCCGAAACCGGCATCGCTCGACTCGGCGGTTTGCGTGTCGAAAATCACGTTGATCGCCTCGCGCCACGCAGAAAACTGCTGGGAACGCGGCAAACCGCTGGTATCGAATTCGGAATGAGGCAGGGTGTTGGGTGTCTGGTTCATGTGTGAGCCTTGTTATTGACATGCATCCCCATGTGCAAACAGGAAACTAACAAAATTCCGGCATTACGCGAAATTGAGGCGTGGTTATTGTTCGATTAATTGTGTTTCCAGACCGTGACGCAGCGGTGTGTGCATGGATCAATTGTCCCCATCGCCGCCAGTGCCATGACCATATCGCACAATTCCGATATATACTTCGCACAGTTACGATGCGATTCCGTATGAAGAAACCCACTACTGCCCTGGCCGAAGTCGATATCGACGCCATCCACAAAGCGCTCGCCAACCCCGTGCGGCGCGAAATCCTTGCATGGCTGCGAGAACCCGAAACGTACTTCGCCGATCAGGAACTGATGCTCGAACACGGCGTGTGCGCAGGCAGGATCGACGCGCGCTGCGGCCTGTCGCAATCGACCGTTTCCGCTCATCTGGCCGCGCTGCAAAAAGCCGGTCTCGTGACGACGAAGCGCGTCGGCCAGTGGGTTTTCTTCAAACGCAACGAGCCGGTCATCGAGGCGTTCCTCGCCCACATGAACGCGCAGTTGTAATGGTTCGCGTCGTCCGTTCATCGCTTTTACCGCTTCAACGCAGCGGACACGGCCCGCAAAAGGTGACCACCCCATGACAACACTGTTCGACCCCATCCAGATCGGCGATCTCACGCTGCCCAACCGCATCGTCATGGCGCCGCTCACGCGTCAGCGCGCGGGCGAGGCACGCGTGCCCAACGCGCTGATGGCGAAGTACTACGCCGAGCGCGCCTCCGCAGGCCTCATCATCAGCGAGGCGACCTCGGTGACGCCGCGCGGCGTCGGCTATGCCGAAACGCCTGGCATCTGGTCGCAGGAGCAGGTCGATGGCTGGAAGCTCGTGACCGAAGCCGTGCACGCCGCCGGCGGCCTTATCTTCATGCAGCTCTGGCACGTGGGCCGCATTTCCGACCCCGTCCTCCTCGACGGCGAACTGCCGGTTGCGCCGAGCGCCATCGCCGCGAAGGGCCATGTGAGCCACCTGCGTCCGCAGCGCGAATTCGTCACGCCGCGCGCGCTCGCAACCGATGAAATTCCGGGCATCGTCGCCGCGTACCATCAGGGCGCGGTCTACGCGAAGGCCGCTGGCTTCGACGGCGTCGAAGTGCACGCCGCCAACGGCTATCTGATCGACCAGTTCCTGCAGGACAGCACGAACCATCGTACGGATGCGTACGGCGGTCCGATCGAAAACCGCGCGCGTCTGCTGCTCGAAGTCACCGATGCGTGCATCGATGTCTGGGGCGCCAATCGCGTGGGCGTGCACCTCGCGCCGCGCGGCGACGCGCACACGATGGGCGACTCGAACCCGGCCGCGACTTTCGGCTACGTCGCACGCGAGCTCGGCAAGCGCAAGATTGCATTCATCTTCGCGCGCGAGTCGGTTGGCGATAACCGCCTCGGCCCGCAACTGAAGGCCGAATTCGGCGGCCCGTTCATTGCGAACGAGAAGCTCACGCTCGAATCGGCGCAAGCGGTGCTCGCGAACGGCGAAGCCGACGCAGTGGCATGGGGCCAGCTCTTCATTGCGAACCCGGATCTGCCGCGCCGCTTTGCACTGAACGCGTCGCTCAACGAACCGAACCCGTCCACCTACTACGCGCGCGGCGAAACCGGTTACACGGACTATCCGGCGCTCGACAAGGTAGCCTGATTTAAAGGGCGCACGAAAAGGTGCACTTCGGGGCGCGCTCGCGCCCCATGTAAATCGAGGGCGGCCGCCGCGATGACATCGTGCATCGCAGCGGCCGCCCTTTTTGCTTTTCCCGTTTCAGTTTCCCGCGGCTTTTTCAGGTTGATTCGTAATTCGAATATTGCAACGCCGCAGCCGAATGTTTTGCCGAAGCGTTTTGCCGAATCAACTGCGCACACCTCAAAGCAAGCATCGAGAGTGCCCGTGGTACGGTCTCCGATAGGTTGATTCAATTGGCATCTATCGCGAGTCTGCTCTCTAATTCGAAGTTCGTTGGTCCGTACCAATCCGTTTCCTGCCTCGCTGACTGGAGACCTCTCATGCGTCATGCCGACGTTGCGCAGATCGTGCACACCATTGCAGCTGAGACCAACACACCCGAGGAAACCGTCGCGCGCATGTACGCAGACACCCTCGACAGTTATCGCGCCGATGCGCGCATCGAGGACTACCTGCCGCTCTTCGCCGAACGCAAAGTGAGAGCGACCTTACGCGACAGTAAATCCAGCCGGCACTAAAGCCCGGCTTTTCTTTCGCCGCCGCAGTTGCCTCGGTAGTTGCCACAGCACTTGCCCCGGTAGCTGTCGCGGCACTTGCCGCAGATGTCTTCACGCGGGCCGGAACACCCGTGCAGGCATGTGCATGCCGCGTTGTTATCGTCGCTGTTATCGTGCGGCCGAAATCAATTTTTACTTAAATCCCGTGCTCTTAAGGCTCGTTTAATTCTTTGCTGCAACCATATGTGGACTTACCCCTGTTCGGCCGCCGGAGCATCGGCGGCGTTTTTTTGGGTACGGCGCCACGAGGCAGCCTGCCAGCGCCCTACGCCAGGCGACGAAAAGAACCAAGGAGCCACGACATGGTTGAAGACGACGTGCTAATGCACCTGCAGACCCTGTTGGACGACGGTGCGCCCTCGAATGTCGCAACCTGCCGCATCTCGGCTCCGCTCCAGCAGCCGTGGGGCCGCCCCTGCGTGCTGGTCGAATGGACAACGCCGCTCGACGACGGGGCACGCCGCCAGGTCGTCCCGGCCGAAACCACCGCGCTCGACATCGCCCGCCTCGTCGCCGCGCACGTGCCCGGTCGACGCATCATGCTCAACGGCGAGCCCATCGAGGCCGAGCGCGGGCGCGCTCGAAGCCGCAATCGCACCGCGCGCACCACGCGCGCTACGGCGGGCGCACGCGCGGCGCGCTAAAGCCGCAACCCCGCATCCGCAAGCGAGTCTTGCACCCTGCTTGCACCCCGCCTGGCACACGGCACAACCGCGTACATCAAGCGTTGGTCGATGTCTCCGGGGCCAGCAGCTGCGGCCCGGCATCGGCGGCCCGGGCGTCGATCAGCCGTTCCTGCGCCGCGTTCGCTTCGCGTTTCGTCAGTGTGCCCTCCACCGTCGCGCCGCTTTCCATCTGCAATTGCAGGTACTGGATATTGCCGGTCACGCGCGCATTCGCTTTCAGCTCGATGAAGTGATCGGCAATCACATCCCCGACGATTCGTCCGTTCACCACAATGTCATAACCGTGCACGTTACCTTCGATGGCGCCGCAGTCGCTCAGCACGAGCAGCGTCTTCACGCCCTGCTTGCCGACAACGTCGCCGTGAACCTGCCCGTCGAGCCGCAGCCCGTCGGCGAATTCGACATCGCCCGTGATGCGCACGTCCTGCGCGATCAGCGTTGCGAGTTGGGTCTGCTCGATGCCCGCCTGAAGCCTTTTCTTGCCGAACATGGGTAACACCTCGTTGATGTCAATCGTCTGGATGAATGGTCGTCGCGCAACCCGCGTCAGCGCGCGGCGCGACTGTGGCTACGCAGGAACATCAAGTCGGCCTGCAGCTTCGCGATGTCGGCCTGCGCCGAATCCGCCGACTCTTGCAGCGCGGCACTGACTGCGCGCGCCTGTTCCAGCTTGAGTTGCATATCGGCCAGTTCGGCGTGCAGCGCATCGGGCGACGCGCCGGGACGATCGTCGGGCGCGTCCTGCCCGAGCGCCCACACTGCCGCGCCCGCACCCGCCGCCGCAGCAGCGACGGTCCACACCAGCGCCACGCTCCAGCGCGCGAGCCGCGAGCGCACGGGCTGCAATGTGTAAGCGCGCGTCGTGTGCGTGCCGATGCGCGCGAAGCTACGTTGCGTATCCATGTCGCTTATTCACGGTGCTCATTTACGTCATTCATTTACGTCGCTCATTTACGTCCATTAGCCACGCCAGTCCGCGTCGAGCCGTGCGAAATAGTCGGCCGGGTTGACCGGCTCGCCGCCCACGAGCACCTCGTAGTGAAGATGCGGCCCGGTCGAACGCCCGGTCGAGCCCACATTCGCGATGTGATCGAGCGGCATCACGAGTTGCCCGGCCCGGACCGCGATCTTCGACGCATGTCCATAGCGCGTCACGAATCCGTTGCCGTGATCGATTTCGACCGTGTTGCCGTAGCCCGGCTTGCGCCCTGCGTGGACGACGCGGCCACCGGCGGCGGCAAGAATCCGCGTGCCGGGGGGCGCGACCAGGTCGACGCCGGAATGAAAGCTGAATCGCCGCGTGAATGGGTCGATCCGGTTGCCGAAGCTCGAGCCGAGGCGCCCGCTCTCGACCGGCGCGCGGCTCGGGAACGCGCTGCGCGCCGCCTCGTACTGCGCAACGGTATGTTCGAGCGCCGAAAGCGTCTGAATCATGCAGTCGATCTCGCTCTGCGTCCCGCGCTCACCCGGCTGCGTCGCAGGCGCCTTGATGCAAGGCCGTGGCGGGAGCCCCGGGCCGCCCTCGTCACCCTCGCCGCCGCGGGCCCGGCGCGCGGACACCATCACCGGCGCTTTGCGGCGCGCGGGCTGCGCACGCAGCCGCTGGTCGAACTGGCGCAGTTCCGCAATCTGGGCCGCGAGCCGTTCGATGCGCGGATCGAGCAACGCAAGCGATGCATGCATTTGCCCCAGTTCGCGCACGACGTGCTGGTGGTGGTGTTCAAGCGGCGCGGTGCTGCTGATGTCGTCTGCCGCCGCCGACGCCGCGCCGCCGAAGTAATGCCCGATCGCAATGCCGCCCGCCAGCGCGACGCCTCCCGCCGCAAGCGACCACGCGATGACTGCGCGGCGAGCAACCCGATGCGGGATGAGTCGCGTACCGCTGCTCGCCAGATCGGCAGCGGAATCCGTCCAGCGCGTTTTCATGGCCGGCTCCGGCGGCGCAGTGCAGCGCACGTAAGCAGGCAAAACGGGCGAGCCAGGCGCAATGGAGAGCGAAACTGGAAGCCAGACGTGGAGCAAAGCGGGGAGCTTGGCGGGAAGCAAAGCGGGGAATGAAGGTCTGAGATCAACTTGATGGCGGCGGGCAACGACTAGCCGGAGGAAGCATGAAATGCGCATTATGGGTGCCGTTTCCAAACGTCCATCCCAATAACCGCGGCGACCTCCCCGTCGTGCGGCAATCCACCGTCTGGATCGATTTCGCCACGCCGGGCGAAATCGCTTGACTTCTACTGTCGCCAGACTAATATACGCACCGCGTACATAAACCCCCTACTCACAGGTGCCTGCATGAGCGTTCCGCAACAAGCCTTCCTCCGCGACGCCATGCGGCGTCTGAACATGACCCGCGATGCGTTCGCGAGCCGCATCGGCGTGTCGCGCAGGGCGCTCGACACATGGCTTCTGCCGGAAGAGTCGCAGGAGTCGCGCGCGATGCCCGAGATCGTCGAGCGCTTTGTCTCGGAGATCGTCGGTAATCCCGAGCCGCGCGAAGGCTATACGCAAAGCGTAGACACCCAGTCGCTCGTAAGCCAGTTCCATGTCGAAGGCAAGCCGCAACTGCTGTCCGTCGACCAGTTCTCACGCGATTCCGTCGAAGCGCTCTTTCGCGTCGCGGACATCATGCAGCCCATCGCACGCCGCCGGAAAATCTCGCGCGTGCTGGAAGGCGCGGTGCTCGGCAACCTCTTTTTCGAAGCCAGCACGCGTACGCGCGTGAGCTTCGGCGCCGCATTCTGCCGCCTCGGCGGTTCGGTGTGCGATACGACCGGCTTCACGTTCTCGTCGATGGCGAAGGGCGAATCGATCTACGACACGAGCCGCGTGATGGCGGGCTACGTCGACGCGATGGTGATCCGCCATCCGGAGCAAGGCTCCGTGGCCGAGTTCGCGCGTGCCGTGAACATTCCCGTGATCAACGGCGGCGACGGTCCCGGCGAGCATCCGAGCCAGGCGCTCCTCGACCTCTACACGATCCAGCGTGAATTCTCGCGCCTCGGCAAGATCGTTGACGGCGCACACATCGCGCTCGTCGGCGACCTCAAGTACGGCCGCACGGTGCACTCGCTCGTGAAGCTGCTCGCGCTCTATCGCGGCATCAAATTCACGCTCGTCTCGCCGCCGATGCTCGAAATGCCCGCGTACATCCTCGACAAGATTTCGCGCAACGGCCACGTCATCGAGCAGACCAACGACCTCACGGCCGGCCTGCGCGGCGCGGATGTCGTGTACGCGACGCGCATCCAGAAAGAGCGCTTCACGGACGAGTCGTTCGAAGGCTACACGCCCGACTTCCAGATCAACCAGGCGCTCGTGGATAGCGTCTGCGGCCCGGACACGCTAATCATGCACCCGCTGCCGCGCGACAGCCGCCCAGGCGCAAACGATCTCTCGACGGACCTAAACCACGACTCGCGCCTCGCGATTTTCCGCCAGACCGACAACGGCATTCCGGTGCGCATGGCGATCTTTGCGGTGCTGCTGGGTGTCGATACGCTTGTCCAGCACTCGATGCGCGACGCCGCATGGCGCCCGCCCGTCTACCTGGGTCCGGACGACGCGGTATTCCACGGCATCGACTGAAGCCCGAAGCTGGTTGACTTCACAACAAAGCCGGGAAGCATGGCGCTTCCCGGCTTTGTTTTGTCAGCCCGCTTTTGCCGAGTAAATAAATCAGTTATCCAGATGTTTGGCGGTGAGGTGAACCTGAACGGCATCGGCCGCGATCTGCCGGTCGCACCCGGCAAGGCGATGCCGTCGCGGCACACGACTGCCTGACCCGCCATGCAGGCCGCGCGCGGGGCTTGCCACGCGCGCGGTTGCGCCGCAAAATCGACGCTTCCTCCTCTCACGCGCGGTACGCCCCATGGGCTATGCATCGCTTGCCACCGGCGTGCTGCTCGCCGCCGGCACCGGATCGCGCTTCGATCCCGAAGGTCTGCGCAACAAACTCCTCGCCCCGCTTCCCGAGGGCCAGTGCGTCGCACACGTTGCCGCGCACCGGCTGCTCCGCGTCGTCCCGAAGGTGATCGCCGTCGTGCGCCCGGGCTCGGAAGCGCTCGCGCACGTGCTCAACGATGCGGGCTGCGATGTGGTGTTTGCCGCGAATGCGGCTAGCGGGATGGGCGCGAGCCTGGCGGCGGGCATTGGTGCCGCGCAAGAGGCCGAAAGCTGGATCGTCGCGCTGGCCGACATGCCGCGCATCGCCATAGCGAGCATCGCAGCCGTCGCGCGCGCCATCGACGAAGGCGCGTCGCTCGCCGCGCCGTTCTACAAGGGGCAGCGTGGGCACCCCGTGGGTTTCGGCTTCGAGCATCGCGACGCGCTACTCGCGCTCGACGGCGATACCGGCGCACGCGCGCTGCTGGCTGCGCACGCGCTCACGCGCATCGACGTCGACGACCCCGGCATCCTGCGCGATATCGACACGCCGGCCGACCTGAGCGGCATGTAATCACGGCCGCCGCGCCGCTTACGGCCGGTCGCCCGCCGCGCTATCGGCGGGTACGCCATCTGTCCGTGCGGGGATCTGCACCGCTGCGGCATCCCCATTCCGGGAAAGGCTGAAGTGTACGGTCGAGCCCGGCATTCTGAAACGCCAGTGACACACAAACAGCTTTGCCGCGACTGCAACAATCGCCGCCATGCGCACCTGGGAACACAGGAATTGCGCTCGAACAGCAGATAATCGACGCGCAATCAACATACCATCGGCGCACAGTCTGCAGTGCTCCCAAAGCGCCATCGAAACTCCGCACGGCGTGCGGCTTTCGCCTACGCTATAGATTGAACATCCGCTCCGCCGCCCCGTGCGGACAATGCCACAGCGCAAAAGGTACCCGCGATGATCTGCTCGCATACGAATCCGCTGCCCGAACCGATCGCCGATCCAACGCGCGATCCCGAGCGCGACCCGCTCACGCCGCCGCCTCCGGGTCATCACGGCGAGGAGCCGCAGCGCCCCGATGGTCCGCCGAGCAAGGATCCGGTTTAAGCCACGCCGCCCGCCACGCGCAATCAGCCGACGCGTGACGCACGATTGCGTCGAAAGTCGCCCGGAAACGCCCGTTGTCGGGCGCGCGAATGTCACCCTTTGTCGAACTGCGGAATCGTTCCGCTTAACGCGCGCGTGACAGCAGCAGGAACACCCGTAGCACGACCGCAAATTCGACCTTACCCGGCACACTCGCCATACCGCGCAATGACTCCGTTCAAGTGAAATGAGCTGAGTCATTTGTCGATTGAACAGGATTGCAGATTTAATTCAGCATCGGAACGAAGCGGCAAGATGAAGCCGCAAATCATGGCGGAAGCGATGCCCATCCGCAGTGGCGCGAGTGAATCGGGGCGCGACACGGCGCCGCAGTTTAACCCGGCGCTGTCAAGGGGGGAGCATCAGTTATTTATGCGTTTTAACGTTTGACTAAGGGTTTGTACCAGGTTAAAAGCGCCCCCTCACGCGCCGTTAATCCGAACAGCCGTATGGCAATACCGGCTGCGCAGCCACGCAGCCGCAAGCGCACCTGGAACGACCACGCAAACGATGACCCTCAACCGAAAACTTCGCTCGATGATCGCGATCCTCTGGATCGGGCTGCTCCTGATCGTCGCATTTGGAACATGGCAATCCCGCGACTCGATGATCCGCGAGCGTAAAGCGCAGTTACAAACGCTCGTCGACGAAGCCATGAGCGTCGCCAACTATTACTACGGGCTCTCGCAACAAAACCAGATGCCTGAAGCCGATGCGCAAAAACAGGCGCTCAAGGTGATCGGCTCGATCCGCTATGGCGCGGACGGCTATCTGAGCATCAACAATTCGCAGTCCGTGATGCTGATGCATCCGATCAAGCCCGAACTGGACGGCAAGAATCTCACCGACCTCGCGGACCCGTCCGGCAAACACCTGTTCGTCGCGCTATCGACGGCAGCCAATCAGTCCGGCGGCGGATTCGTCGATTATCTGTGGGCGAAGCCCGGCCATTCGGAACCCGTGCCGAAGACGAGCTACAGCAACCGCTTTGCGCCGTGGGACTGGTGCATCGTCACGGGCATGTACATGGATGATGTGCACGCCGCATTCCTCGCGAGCCTCGGCATCTGGCTCGCGGTCACGTTCGTGCTGGGCGGGATATCGACCGCGGTGATGGTGCTCGTCGTGCGCAGCGTGCGTTCGAGCATTGGCGGCGAACTCGAGGTGGCCGTCGATGCGGCGAACCGCATCGCCCACAGTGATCTCACAGCCCGCCTGGAACCTCAGGGCCACAACTCGAACAGCCTGATGAACGCGCTCGCGAAGATGCAGACGGAACTCGTGCAGACCGTCTCGCGCGTACACGGCGGCGCGGAGAACATCAACGTCGGCGCGAACGAGATCGCAGCGGGCAACACCGATCTCTCGCAGCGCACCGAGCAACAGGCTGCGGCACTCGTTGAGACCGCATCGAGCATGGACCAGATGACGAGCAACGTGCGGCAGAACGCGGATAGCGCGGAGCATGCGGCGCAACTCGCCAGCCAGGCCGCGAGCGTTGCGACGCGCGGCAGCGAAGTGGTCGAGAACGTGGTTCGCACGATGGGCGAAATCACGACCAGCTCGCGCCAGATCGGCGACATCATCGGCGTGATCGACGGCATCGCGTTCCAGACCAACATCCTCGCGCTCAACGCCGCTGTCGAGGCCGCGCGCGCTGGCGAACAGGGCCGCGGCTTCGCAGTCGTGGCCGCGGAAGTGCGCAGTCTCGCGCAGCGCTCGGCGACGGCGGCCAAGGAGATCAAGCTCCTGATCGAGAAGTCGACCGGCACTGTCGCGGAAGGCGCGCAGTTCGTCACGGATGCGGGCACAACGATGGCCGAGATCGTGCAATCGGTACGGCGCGTCCACGATATCCTCTCGGAAATCAGCCACGCCTCGCGCGAGCAGAGCGCGGGCATCGAGCAGGTGAACCGTGCCGTGGGCGAGATGGATCAGGTCACGCAGCAGAACGCCGCGCTCGTCGAAGAGGCCGCTGCGGCTGCGCACTCGCTCAAGGACCAGGTCACGATGCTGCGTGAAGCGATTTCGAGCTTCCGGTTGCCTGTAGTTGCGTAACAGCTTCATAACAGTTACGCAACAGTCGCGTAACGTGCGCGAGCGGGAGATGACGCTCTAACGGCTCGCGGCTCGCCCTCGATCATTGAGTGCACGCGGCTCATCGTTCAGGTGAGCCGTCCGCTTCGAATCGCGGCGCACGCTCGGTGCGCCAGCGACGCGCTACGCTATGGCAACCCCGCAATGGGCGTATCCTCGCTCTTGTCTCTGCCGGATCTGCGACGGGCGCCTTGAGACAACTCCGGCCATTCCACGGCAAGTAGCGCCTAATCTTTTGTGGCGGTGATCGACATGATAAGGAACGCGTCTGTCGTGCTCTACAGTCTGGTGCTGATCGCCGTTATCGTCAGCGTGGATTTTCTGTTCCTCAGACATCTGTTCTGGCTTCGGCTGATCGTGAACATCGGCATCGTTGTGGCGTTTGCCGTCTTCTATATTCTGGTCGTCAAGCGCATTTAATGCTGAAACTCCGATTACTCGCGTTGGCCGCAGCGATGGCGTCCGCAAGCGCATCGGTTCATGCACGCACGATATGCACGGTCGTCGCCGATTTTCCCGGCTCGATCGCTACGCTCGCGCGAAGTGCCGATTAACGCCGTTCATTTCCCGTCGCGCATTGCGATCACGCGACGCAATCTCCGCGAATGAATCAACGCAAACGCGGCATCAAATCTGATCGCGTCCGAAGGCTCGCAGGCCCGCGAGATTGCGCACATCGATGCGGTTATACGAAAGCGTGACAAGCCCTAAGCGCTCAAGTGTCTGCAACGCCTGATTGATCCGCTGCCTGGAAGCCCCCGCCAGCATGCCGATTTCTTCCTGCGAGATTTCGAGCGCGAGCCCGGTCTCCGGATAAAGATCGGGATTGAACAGTTGCGCGAGCGACTGCGCAACGCGCGCGTCAATGTCCAGGAGGCGGCTGTTCTGGATCAGCGCAATGAACTCGCCCATGCGGTTATTGAGCTGATGGATCACGAAGCGGTTGAACGGCAGGCTGCTGTCCATGAGCCGGTGGAACGTATCGGCCGGCACGGCCATCACGAGCGAAGGCTGTAATGCGATCACGTCGTATTTACGCGGCTCGCGCTTGATCACACTGCCCTCGCCGAACCAGCCGCCATGCGGCACGCCGGAAAACGTGCAGCCGCGTCCGGACGCATTGACGATCGCAAGCTTGACCAGTCCCGAACTGACGCCGAGCCAGTAGGCCGACGGCGCCTCGCGCGCGGCGACGGTTGCCCCGGCGGGATAACGCTGCGCGTGAGAGTCGGCGAGCACCCAGGCGCGGTGCGCGGGTTCCAGCGTGCGAAACCACGAGCAGCGCTCGAACAGCGCGGCGAGCGTGGGCGCATCGACGCGTCCCCCGGCACGGCTGCTGGAATCCGGATCGGCGGCCTGCGCCGGACCATCGGGCGCATCGCCGCCCGCGGGCATATTGCACTGCATCATCGCGCTTGACTTGAGATGGGTCATTCGGTGGAACCGCGGGTGCGCGTCTGTCGCTCGCGTGACAGACATGCACCCGCGGCCCTGATACGGTAGCGAGAATCATACCGATAAAATCGCAATCGTCCCGGGCCCCGCGCCCGACAGGAGACACCGAATGTTGCATCCGTACGAAGAAGGGCTCGCGCAATGCGAGGCCAATTACGTGCCGCTCACCCCGATCGACTTCATTGCCCGCGCGGCGGAAGTCTACGGCGAGCGTCTCGCGATGGTCCACGGCGACGTGCGCCGCAACTGGCGCGAAACCTACGCCCGCACGCGCCGGCTCGCGAGCGCGCTGGCGCAGGCCGGCATCGGCCGCGGCGACACGGTGGCGGTGCTCCTGCCCAATATCCCCGCGATGGTCGAGGCGCACTTCGGCGTGCCGATGCTCGGTGCGGTGCTCAATACGCTGAACACACGGCTCGACGTCGCCACGATGCTGTTCATGCTGCGGCATGGCGAGGCAAAGGCGCTGATCGTCGATACGGAATACGCGGCACTCGCGCAACGCGCGGCCATTGCCTTTCCGGCGCTGAAGATCATTTCCGTGGCCGACGTCGTGCCCGCCGACCCCGAACATTTCCCGCGCGCCGTCGACTACGAGGCGTTCCTCGAACAAGGCGACCCCGAGTTCGCGTGGGCCAACCCGAACAACGAATGGGACGCCATCGCGCTCAACTACACGTCGGGCACGACGGGCGATCCGAAGGGCGTGGTGTATCACCATCGCGGCGCGTACATGAACGCGGTGAGCAACATTCTCGAATGGGATATCCCGAAGCATCCGGTGTATCTGTGGACGCTGCCGCTCTTTCACTGCAATGGCTGGTGTTTCGCATGGACGATCGCGGCGCGTGCGGGTGTGAACGTCTGCCTGCGCAAGTTCGACGCAAAACTCGTATTCGACCTGATCCGACGCGAGCATGTCACGCACTACTGCGGCGCGCCGATCGTGCAAGGCGCGCTCGCCGACGCGCCCGCCGAATATCGCGAAGGCATTACGCACACGGTCAACACGATGGTTGCGGGCGCAGCGCCCGCGCCCGCCGTGATCGCCAAGATGAAGGCAATCGGCATTCAACTGACGCACGTCTACGGACTGACCGAAGTTTATGGGCCCGCAGCGGTGTGCGCGGTGCAGGAAAGCTGGAAATCGCTCGACGACGCCGAACAGGCGCGGCTGGCCGCACGACAGGGCGTGCGCTATCACCTGCAAGCCGGCGTGACCGTGCTTAACCCGGCGACGATGGAGCCCGTGCCGAACGACGGCGAAACGCTCGGCGAGATCATGTTCCGCGGCAACATCTGCATGAAGGGTTATCTGAAGAACGAACGCGCAACCGAGGAGGCGTTCCGCGGCGGCTGGTTCCATACGGGCGATCTGGGCGTGATGACACCGGACGGCTACGTGCGCATCACGGACCGCAGCAAGGACATCATCATCTCGGGCGGCGAAAATATTTCGAGCATCGAAGTCGAGGACACGCTGTACCGGCACCCCGCTGTCTCGCTGGCGGCTGTCGTGGCGATGCCCGATCCGAAATGGGGTGAAGTTCCGTGCGCATTCATCGAACTGCGCCCGGGCACTACCGCCACGGCGGAAGAGATCATTGCGCATTGCAAGCTCTTTCTCGCGCACTTCAAGGTCCCGCGTGCCGTGAAGTTCGGCGAGTTGCCGCGCACGGCGACAGGCAAGATCCAGAAATACGAACTGCGCTCGCAGGTTGGCTCGCAAAGCGCCATCGATCTGAGCGGCGCACCCGCGGAGCAAAAGAAACCGTAAGTGCCTATTCACGCCTGCGGCCGCGGGGCATCTGCGCTTCACCTCCACGCCCGTCGCCGCTCCCGCCGTCGCTCTTATGTAACGTGAATTGACAACCCAGCCGCATCGTTTTCTCGCGTGGATTGCTTCATTCCCCCGTTTTGCCGTTCCGCACCAAGGGCCAACCCAAACGTTGGCCCTTTTTATTGGTGCGCCGGTTTGAAATGTGCGCTTACAAGTGCTCACGTATTCCCGGCGTTCCGGCCGATAAGCTGAATCATGTGCGTTACGGCATTGAACATTTTGAAGCCGCGCCGTAGCGACGCACTCGACGAGGAGGAACCACATGAGCATGAATTTCTGGAAGACCCCTGCACGTGCACTCGTGACGGCCATGATCGCCGGCGGTGCACTGGTAGGCGCCACGAGCGCCTTGGCCCAGTCCGGTCCATCTATCTCGCGCGCCGATTCGCAGCCGCAATACAGCGAAGCGCACATGATCCCGGTGGACGTACGGATGTCGATCGGCTGGCACGATAACCGCTATTGGGACGGACACCGCTATTGGGAACACGACGAATGGATGCACCATCATCCGCGCGACCCGGGTCCTCCGCATCGCCACGACGACCGCCGTATGCCGCCCCCGCCGCGTTACTGATCGGGTGAGCGCGCAACGGTCGCCGTACGGTGCGGCCGCATGCATCGAGGCCAGGCATTAAATAGAAAGCAATCTGAAAGTAATGGTATGTAATGTGCCCGCGTTGCTTCCCGGCGGGTGGGCAGGTACCGTATCGGTGCGTTTCGTTCCCCGGAACGCACGGTGTATTCTCATTGCCCCGGCCGGTAACGCCCGGGGCTTTTTTTGTCGTGCGTCGAGAATTTTTCTTTTCACGTTGCGCATTATTTATGGCGCGCGTAACGTGGCAACGCCTCTTGAGAACAGGCGAGCCTTATTAGTCCCCGGTCGATGCTTTACGCGCCGTCCGGGGTTTTTTTCGTCTGTTGTATGGGGCTCGCCACCGCGTCTCACCACCATCGAGCGCGGCAGCCGCAGGAATGAAGTTGACGGATCACCGGAGGAGGAGTCCGGCATCGCCCCAGCCGGGACTAGATCCGTCAAGGCCAGCATTATCGGTGCTCGTGCGCAATACATCATTAGCGCTTCCCGCAATGCTGAATAACAAAATCCGCAAAGATAGGGCCAGGGTATATAAAAGGGCCGCAGCCGTATCGGTTAACATGGCGTTTTCACCTGTAACGCCCGTTCTGTTTTGCCCACCTTTACGCTAGCCTCAACCGTCAGCGCGGAACTCGAGATCCGCAAAAGCCGCTTCATCGCCCACGCGATTCCCGTCGCCGACCGCGATGCGGCCATGGCCGAACTGAGCCGTCTGCGCAACGACCACCCGAGCGCCACGCACGTCTGCTGGGCGCTGCTCGCGGGCGGCCAGTCGGGCATGTCCGACGACGGCGAACCCTCCGGCACCGCCGGACGGCCGATCCTCGAAGTCCTGCGCCATCACGATCTGGACGGCGTGCTGGCCGCCGTGGTGCGTTACTACGGCGGCGTGAAGCTCGGCGCGGGCGGGCTCGTGCGCGCTTACACCGATGCGATTGCCAGCGCGCTGCAAGGCGCACCGCGCGTCGAACGCATTGCGCAGGCACAACTGACCATCGAGGTCGGCTATCCCGACGAGGCGCGCGTGCGGCACTGGATCGAACAAACTCAAACGACGCTTACCGATAGCCGCTACACCATGACCGTGCGGCTCACGATCCAGATGCCGGCCACCGCCATCGAAGGCGCGCGCGACGCCCTGCGCGATCTGACCCAGGGCCGCGCAGGTTTTCCCGAGTACGATTAAAAGAACCAGCGAGCCTCGCATCGCGTTGCTTCGCGCGCGACGGCGCAATACCACACAGCACACGGCAGCGCGCGCACATCGTCCGCATGTGCGCGCGCCGCACGATGAGCCCTGGTCGAACAGCTTCAGACAGCGGAAATAATGACCTTCAGCGCCTGCGTGCGCGCCGCTTCGCCGAACGTTGCGTAGGCATCCATGATCTGGTCGAGTGTGAAGCGGTGCGTGACGAGCTTGCCCGGTTCGAGCCGCTTCGAGACGACAGTCGAAAGCAGCATGGGTGTCGTGTAGGTATCGACGAGACCCGTGGTGAGCGTGATGTTATGCGCCCACAGTCTTTCCAGGTGCAGATCGACCTTCGTTCCATGCACGCCCACGTTCGCAATCGTGCCGCCCGCGCCGATGATCGATTCGCAGATGGTAAAGGTTGCCGGCACGCCGACTGCTTCGATCGCCACATCCACGCCGCGATTGCCCGTGAGCGCCATCACGCGCTCGACGGCGTCGCCGCCCTTGCTGTTGACCACGTCGGTCGCGCCGAACTTCTTCGCGACTTCGAGCCGGTTATCGTCGAGGTCGATCATGACGATGCGCCCCGGCGCGTAGAACTGCGCGGTCATCAACGCTGCAAGCCCGATCGGCCCTGCTCCGACGATCGCCACCGACTGCCCCGGCTTCACCTTGCCGTTGAGCACGCCGCATTCGAAACCGGTCGGCAGGATGTCGCTCAGCATGACGAGCGCTTCTTCATCGACGCCCTTGGGCAAGTGATAAAGGCTCGTATCCGCGTGCGGAATGCGGACCTTTTCGGCCTGCGTGCCGTCGATCAGATGGCCGAGAATCCAGCCGCCCGTCGTGCAGTGCGAGTACATCTGGCGCCGGCAATATTCGCACTTGCCGCACGAGCTGATGCACGAAATCAGCACGGGATCGCCGACCTTGAAGTTGGACACGCCGTCGCCCACGGCTTCGACAATGCCGACGCCCTCGTGGCCGAGCGTCGTGCCGGGCTTCACTTCGGGCACGTCGCCTTTGAGAATGTGCAGATCGGTGCCGCAGATCGTGGTTTTCGTGATGCGCACGATCGCATCGGATGGTTTATCGATCTTCGGCTCGGGTTTGTCTTCCAGTGACTTCTGCTGAGGCCCCTTGAACACCAATGCTTTCATGACGACTCTCCTGGTTGCGACATGACGGGATGCAGCCGCGTATGCGGCTAAACAGTGCGAGGCGCCGAGCGTGCAGGTAAAGAAGAGAAACGTGACGGAGATTCGAGCCGCCGAGGGCAGACATGCCGTATGGCGACTACACGACGCCTATGCAAGCTCGATCGAGAATAGCACGCTGATTCAGCACGACATTATCCGCGCGCAGATAACGTGCAATCACCGGCGTCGTCAAGATCATCGTATTGACGGCCGTCTACGTCACAATCGTTGCGCGCGCCCCTCGCTGCAAAGTGCGTTCGCACCGGCATCGGTGCACGCGCGCGGCGCCAGCGAGTGCCGGTAATGGTCGTAGACGCGTTCGCGTTCTTCGCGCGCAAGCGCGCGCTTTTCGACGAGCCGCAGCATGCGATGCCGATCAGCGCCGAGCGTTGCGTAATAGCGTTCGGTATGCAAACGCTTGAAACGCACGTAAAACTCCGGGCCTGGCAGACCCGAGTCGGTCGCGAGCAGCGACGCGTAATCGGCCACGCGCGGCTCGCACAGCGCCGTAGCGGCAGCTTCGAGCAACGCATAGCGTTCGCGAAGCGGCACGTCCTGCGCAAAGAGCGCATGAAAGGCGCCGTACGACACGACGCCGCGCCGGCTCGCCGCGCGCCGCAACAACCGTTCCACCTTCAAGTCGAGTTCCGTGTTCATTCCGTCGGCCAAAAAAACGGGGTGCACGCAAAGCGCACGGCCTGCATCGCCGTGCATTCATCGCGCGCACCCCGACAAGATCGAAGGAACCGGTCCGCTTCACGACAAGCGGTTTGCGAAACCGATATTCCGTTTCATTCCATTTGAATAAAAACTGCTCCGGAATCAGTATTCTGCCTGGAAATGCCGGATCATTCGCTGTAAGTGTTCATGTAAACAAGGCGCAATGATCTGTCACATATTTTCCGCATCATGCCCGACGTTGCTCAAACGCAAATGCGGCGCGCCATGCATCGTGACAGGCGGATTAATCAGACAAAAAGCGAGCGGTCATGCATGAACGACCGTGCGCGCCGCGCGGGCCCGGAAAATAAAAGAAAGCGAAACCTGTAGGGCCATTACTGATAATTCGTGCCGTTTCACTTTTTCCGGTAGTGCACGATAATCTATAAGTCAAGCAGACTATTTTTTCTCAAGCTATACACATTCTCTACAAAAACAATTATTAATATTCGCTGAAGCACGCAATCGCGTGCCACGAGCGCCCGCCAGGGGCGCGCACTTCGCCGTCCGCCATCGCTTGGCACCTTATGTCTCACGAATTGCCGGTGCAACGCCGTGGCAAGCAACAAGGCCCGCATGCAGGAACCCGGGTTTGAGGAGCGGCGTATCTGCACTGCCGCATGATCGAATCTTTCGTCGACGAGTGATCCCATGCTTACCCGAACCGAGGACTTGCCGAGCGTCACGAGAAGAATGGCTGCTGGCCAGATGCTGATCGATGGCGCGACGGTGAACGCTGTCGCAGATTCCCTGCATCTTTCGGCCCAGACCGTGCGCCGGTACAAGGTGATCGTCGAGGACGGCGGACTCGCCGCGCTCAAGCAGATGAGCGTGGGCGGGCGCCCCTCGGTGCTCGACCACGCCGCACTGTTCTGGATTGCGAGCGCACTGCACGGTTCCGCGCGCGAACACGGCTTTCCGAGCGACACGTGGACCAACAGCCGCGTGCGCGAGCTGATCAGCCGCCAGTTCGGCGTGCATTATTCGCGCGTCTATACGTGGCAGATCGTCTCGAACCTCGGCCTCGGCCATCGCCTGTCGAAATCGGCGCGCTGAATTTGGCGCGCTGAAGTTCGACTCCTGACGTTCGCGACACACCCGCCGCCGCGCTTCAGGTCGCGGCCCGCGGGTCCGTTTGCACCGGTTCGACGCCGCTGTTTTCGCACTACTGAGCGTCACGAATAACCGGTTTCTCGGCCAAAAACACAAACGCCGCGCCCAATACCGGGCGCGGCGCGCAGGTGCAACATTCAAGCGAGTGCAACTTCAGTTCAATAGACTTCCGGCACGATCATGGTCTGCTCGACAGGCTGCCGGATGTAGTCGGGATGGTGGACGCGCGCGGGCAGCGTCACTTGCGGATGCTCGATCTCCCGATACGGCACCTGGCTCAGCAAATGGCTGATGCAGTTCAGGCGCGCGCGCTTCTTGTCGACGCCCTGCACGACCCACCATGGCGCTTCGGGAATGTGGGAGCGCTGAAGCATCACTTCCTTCACGTGCGTGTACTGCTCCCAGTGGCTGCGGCTTTCGAGATCCATGGGGCTCAGCTTCCACTGCTTGAGCGGATCTTCGATGCGGCTCTGGAAGCGGATTTCCTGCTCTTCGTCGGTAATGGAGAACCAGTACTTGATGATCTGGATACCGCTTCGCACGAGCATCTTTTCGAACTCGGGCACCGAGCGGAAGAACTCCTCGTACTCTTCGTCGGTGCAGAAGTTCATCACGCGCTCCACGCCCGCGCGGTTGTACCAGCTACGGTCGAACAGCACCATCTCGCCGCCTGCGGGCAGATGCTGGACGTAGCGCTGGAAATACCATTGCGTGCGCTCGCGGTTGTTCGGCGCGGGCAGCGCGGCGACGCGGCACATGCGCGGATTCAGACGCTGCGTGATGCGCTTGATGACGCCGCCCTTGCCCGCCGCATCGCGGCCTTCGAAGATCACGACGAGCCGGTAGCCCGTATTGACGATCCAGTCCTGCAGCTTCACGAGCTCGCCCTGCAGGCGGATCAGCTCGTGGAAATAGACGCGGCGCAGTTCGCGCGCGGCGTCGGTGATATGCAAACCCCGCTCCTGGAGACGGTCGTCGACTTCCATTTCGAGTTCTTCGTCGAAGGCGTCGATCAGTTCCTCGTCGAGGCGGCGGCGGCGATGCAGCGCGGCGGCCTCCAGTTCACGATCGTTTTCTTTCATGGCGATTCTCCTGTTGCGATCGAATGGCAATCCAATTCTTTACGTCACTGCGGTCGCGGCGGTCGCGGCGGTCGCGGCCGCGACGGCGTCGCGCCACTATCCGCGTAATGGGTGTCATTCGTATGTATTACAGACAGGCGCGGCAGGCGCATGGAAGCGGCGCGCACATGTGCGTTGTGCAGCGTCATCCCAGCGGTCTGGCGAAGCTCAGTTCGTGCCCGTCCGGGTCGCGCAGATGGAAGTAGCGTTCGCCCCACGGCGCATCCTGCGGCTCGAATTCGGGCATAGCGCCCGCGGCCAGCGCCTGGCGGTAGAACGCATCCACATCGGAGACGTAGACGATCACGCGTCCCCAGCCTTGTACGGCGCCGGGCTGGCCTTCCAGCAGGTTCAGGTAGCTCGTCGCGCCGCCACCCAGCACGAACGACGCGAAACCCGCCACGGTGTGTCCAGGCCGCTGCCGGAATCCGAGCGATTCGTAAAAGCGCACCGAGCGCCCGATTTCGCTGACGGTCAGCGTCACGGCGCTCAACGTTTCGATTCGCGCGGCCACCTCGTCCATTCCGGGTTCTCCCTGATCGCTCCGCCCCGAGGGGCGTTCGTGGTTCATTGCGCCGACTTTAGCAGCCTTTGACGGCTCGCCGCCCTGGCGCCGCCTTTGCCACTGCAGCCTTCTCCCCGGCAGCGTTCGCCCCGGCAGTATTCTCCCCGACCGCCTTCTCCCCGGCCGTCTTCGCCCCTTCAACCTTCGCCCCGGCCGCCGGCACCGACGGGCTCCAGGGCACCGTGGTCCAACCACCTCCGGGTGCATCGGGGTCCTCTCCAACGCGTGCGCGCACGAAGTCGATATGCGTCTGCATCGCCGTGCGCGCCTCCTCGGGACGCCGCGAGAGAATCGCGTCGCACACCGTACGGTGCTGCTCCAGCAGCAGGACGGCAGCGCCCTCGGCCAGCTCGCGCAACCCTGTCCCGTTCATCGTGATGTGCTCGCGCAGCATGCCCAGCACGCTCGTGTGCAGATGCAGGAACATCGCATTGTGCGAGGCCTGCGCGATCACCTCGTGCAGTTTCGCGTCCGCGTCGGCTTCTCCGATCTTGTCGCCCACCAGGTGCGCGTGCTCAAGGGCGTCCATCAGCGAGCGGATCCGCGCGAGATCTTCGTCGCTCGCGCGCTGCGCCGCGAAATAGGCCGTCGCGCCTTCCAGCACGCGGCGAAATTCGAGGATGTCGTCGCGCAGCGCCGGATGGTCGGCCACCAGTTGCCCCCACGGCGACGCAAAGCCCGTGCGCAACTGGTCGGTCACGAACACACCCGCGCCGGGCCGGCTCTGCACGAGGCCGCGCGCCGCGAGCCGCTGGATCGCCTCGCGCACCGTGTTGCGCGCGACGTCGTAGCGCTCGGCCAGCACCCGCTCGGCAGGCAGCTTCGTGCCCGCGCGCCAGCTACCGTCGAGCAGCGCCGTCTCCATCTGCCGCATCACGGCCTCGACGCGCCCGCGCGCCATACCTCTGTCCCCCATTGCCTCGTCCCCGGTCTCGTCGTGCCTTCGCCATCCGCCTTCGCCAACATCGTGCATCAGCTGGTCCAACCAATTTGTGCCAAACGCTCAAATCGGGAATTATGCGCCCAAAGACGGCTTCGCCCTCGCTCGCGACGCCAATAACGGATGGAATCGGAGACATGAAGCCTCGGCATTACCCCACGGGCAAGCGCCCCACCGACGTATATCTGTTCGCAACCTGCCTCGTTGATCTGTTCGTTCCGCAGGCGGGCCTCGACGCAGTCAAGCTGCTCGAACGCGAAGGCATTACTGTCCACTTCCCGCGCAGCCAGAGTTGCTGCGGCCAGCCCGCCTGGTCGAGCGGCAACCCGCGCCAGGCGCAAGAGGTGGCACGCGCGCAGTTCGGCCTGTTCGACCAGCCCTGGCCCGTCATCGTGCCTTCCGGTTCGTGCGCGGGCATGATGCGCCACCACTGGCCGGCGCTGTTCGAAGAAGACCCCGAAGCCGCCGCGAAGGCCACCGAACTGTCCGAACGCATCTACGAACTCACCGAGTTTCTCGTGCGCGTGCTGAAGATCGATCTCGGCGCACTGGGCGCCGCCACGGCAAGCACCGGGGAGAGCATCGTCCTGCACACCTCGTGCGGCGCGCGGCGCGAGATGGGCACGCGCGAACACGGCGTCGAAGCCGTCGACGCATTGCCCGGCGTCACGCGCGTCGAGCACGAACGCGAGTCCGAATGCTGCGGCTTCGGCGGCACTTTCTCGCTCAAGCACCCCGATATTTCCGGCGCGATGGTCGCCGACAAGCTCGCCTCCGCGGTCGCGACCGGCTGCGACCGGCTCGTGACCGCCGACTGCGGCTGCATGCTGAACATCGGCCACGCCGCCGAGCACCAGGGCGCGCAGCTCGCCGTCGAGCATATGGCGTCGTTCCTGTGGCGCCGCACGGGTGGAGACAAGGCATGAGCGAGCATTCCCAGGGCGCCCGCGCGCGCATCCTCGAGCGGCTGCGCACCTGCGCGCCCGCCGCTGCGAACGTCGGCGCGACCGATGCGGCCAATGCGCTCGACGAACACATCGACGCACATTTCACGCAGCGCCGCGCGCACGCGTCGCTCGCGCAAAACGTGCAGCAATTCAAGAGCATGCTCGAAGCGGTGCACACCGACGTGTTCTGCCTCAGCGCCGACGCCTGGCCCGCTGAAATGGCGCGCCGTCTCGCCGAAGCGGGCGTGCGCCGCATCGTGCTCGACACGTCCTGCGCCGAAGGCGCCGCGCTCGCCGGCGCGCTGCCCGAGGCGGTCGAAGCGCTGACGTACGCGCAGCCCATCGAAGCGTGGAAAACCGAACTCTTCGAGACGATCGACGCGGGCTTCACCGTCGCGCGCTCCGGGCTCGCGGCGACCGGCACGCTGATCGTCGTCCCCGACGCGAATGCGCCGCGCACCGTCTCGCTCGTGCCGCCGCTGCACATCGCGCTGATCCACGCGAATACGCTGCACGCGGACCTGCACTCGGCGGTGGCCGCCGAGCGCTGGCGCGACGGCATGCCGACCAACCTCGTGATGATCTCGGGGCCGTCGAAGACTTCCGATATTCAGCAGACCACCGCTTACGGCGCCCACGGGCCGCGCGCGCTGTGGGTCGTCGTCGTGACCGACGACGACGCTGTCAAGCCGCAAGACAAGCCGCAAAACAAGCACGATAACGGAGCCGCCCGGTGAGCACGCAAACGCACGCACAAGGCGGCACGGACGAGCAGAAGACGCTGCATTTCGTCCCCACGGCTGAATTTCGCGAGCGCGCCCGCGCGGCGCTCGACGATCCGCAGCTGCGCAAGAGCTTTCGCGGCGCGATGGACTTCCTGCAGGGCAAGCGCGCCGCGCAGTTCCCCGACTCCAACGAACTCGAAGCGCTGCGCGACATCGGCGAAGCGGTGCGCCAGCACGCGCTCAAGCGCCTGCCCGAGCTGCTCGAACAACTCGAAACGAACCTGCGCAAGAACGGCATCCAGGTGCATTGGGCCGAGACCGCCGACGAAGCGAACAGCATCGTCCACAGCATTGCGCAAAAGCACGCTGCCACGCGCGTCATCAAGGGCAAGTCGATGGCGAGCGAAGAGATCGAGCTCAATCACTACCTCGGCGAACGCGGCATCACGTGCATCGAGTCGGACATGGGCGAGTACATCGTCCAGCTCGCGGGCGAGAAGCCGTCGCATATCGTCATGCCCGCGATCCACAAGACGAAGGGCGACATCGGGCATCTGTTCGAGGAGCACATCCCCAACACGGCCTACACCGAGGACGTGGACGAACTGATCCAGACGGGTCGCCGCGCGCTGCGCCGCGCCTTCGCCTATGCGGACATCGGCATGTCCGGCGTGAACTTCGCCGCCGCCGATACGGGCACGCTCTGGCTCGTCGAGAACGAGGGCAATGGCCGTCTCTCGACCACGGTGCCCGACGTGCACATCGCGATCATGGGCATGGAGAAGGTCGTCGCGAAGCTGGAGCACATCGTGCCGCTGTCGAGCCTGCTCACGCGCTCGGCAACGGGCCAGCCGATCACGACGTACTTCAACCTGATCAGCAGCCCGCGCCGCGAAGGCGAGAAAGACGGTCCGCGCGAAGTGCACCTGGTGCTGCTCGACAACGGCCGCAGCCAGGCCTACGCCGACGAGCAACTGCGCGCGACGCTGCAGTGCATTCGCTGCGGCGCCTGCATGAATCACTGCCCGGTCTACACGCGCATCGGCGGGCACGCGTACGGCACCACCTATCCGGGGCCGATCGGCAAGATCATCTCGCCGCACCTGCTCGGCCTCGAGGCCACCGCCGATCTGCCGAGCGCGTCGAGCCTGTGCGGCGCGTGCGGCGAAGTCTGCCCGGTGCGCATTCCGATTCCCGACTTGCTCGTGCGCCTGCGCACCGAAGCGAATCGCGCGCCCGACGAAGTCGTCGCGCATCCGCTGCGCGGCCAGGGCGCGAAACACAACAAGCGCGAGCAGTTCGTCTGGCGCTTCTGGAGCGGCGCGTTCGCGCATCCGCGCGCCTACCGCGCGCTGCGCTGGGCCGCGACGCGACTGCGCGCATTCACCCCGACGCAGCAAATGGGCTGGACGCAGCACCGCACACCGCTCACCCCCGCACCGCGCAGCCTGCACGACATGCTGCACGATCGAAAACAGCCGGAATAACGGCAAAAAAGAGACCACGTGGCGCGCGGGCGATCCGGCTCGCGCGGCCAACGTGTCGGCAGAGAAGGCAGAGAATTTCGACCCGCATCCTCGGAGGAGACCGAAGTGCAACCCTGGTACCAGACCTACATCCCGCTCGGCAGTCTGTGGCTGTCCACGCTCGTGGCCGCCATCCCGATCCTGTTCTTCTTCCTCGCGCTTGCAGTACTGCGCCTGAAGGGCCACGTCGCCGCCGCGATCACGCTCGTGCTCGCACTGTGCGTCGCCATCTTCGCGTACGGCATGCCCGTGCGACAGGCGCTCGCCGCGGCGGGCTTCGGCTTCGCGTACGGCCTGTGGCCGATCGCGTGGATCATCATCACCGCGGTGTTCCTCTACAAGATCGTCGTGAAGACCGGGCAGTTCGAGATCATCCGTGCATCGGTGCTCTCGATCACCGACGACCAGCGTCTGCAGATGCTGCTGATCGGCTTCTCGTTCGGCGCGTTCCTCGAAGGCGCAGCGGGCTTCGGCGCGCCGGTCGCGATCACCTCGGCGCTGCTCGTCGGCCTCGGCTTCGAGCCGCTCTACGCAGCCGGCCTGTGCCTCATCGCGAACACCGCTCCGGTGGCGTTCGGCGCGATGGGCATTCCCATCATCGTCGCGGGCCAGGTGACGGGCATCGACCCGTTCCTCATCGGCGCGATGGCGGGCCGCCAGCTGCCGCTGCTCTCGATGTTCGTGCCGTTCTGGCTCGTGTTCATCATGGACGGCAAGCGCGGCCTCAAGGAAACGTGGCCCGCGGCACTCGTCGCAGGCGGCAGCTTCGCCGTGACGCAGTACTTCACGTCGAATCACATCGGACCCGAGCTGCCGGACATCACCTCGGCACTCGTGAGCCTCGTTGCGCTCGCATCGTTCCTCAAGGTGTGGCAGCCGAAGCGCGCGGCGCAGGCTTCGGGCGTGAACGTCAGCGGCGGCGCAGCTGCGCTCGGCGGCTTCGGCGGCGGCAATGGCGCTGCAAATGCGTCGAGCCGCAAGGCTTCGCCGTACAGCGGCGCGCAGACCCTGCGCGCATGGTCGCCGTTCCTGCTGCTGACGGCCGTCGTCACCGTCTGGAGCCTGAAGCCGTTCAAGGCGCTGTTCGCCGCGAAGGGCGCACTCGCCGGCACCGTGCTGAGCATCCACGTCCCCGGCCTCGACAAGCTCGTCATGCGCACCGCGCCGATCGTTGCAAAGCCAACGGCCTATGCTGCCGTGTTCAACTTCGACTGGCTCTCCGCCGTGGGCACCGCGATCCTGCTGACCGCGATCATCTCCACGATCGTGCTGCGCATGAAGCCGGGCGCCGCCATCGCCGCGTTCGTCGAAACGCTCGGCGAACTGCGCCGCCCCGTGCTCTCGATCGGTCTCGTGCTGTCGTTCGCGTTCATCGCGAACTACTCGGGCATGTCGTCGACGCTCGCCCTCGCACTCGCCGGCACCGGCGCTGCGTTCCCGTTCTTCTCGCCGTTCCTCGGCTGGATGGGCGTGTTCCTCACCGGTTCGGACACGTCGTCGAACGCGCTGTTCTGCTCGCTGCAGAACACCACCGCGCACCAGATCGGCGTGTCGAACACGCTGCTCGTCGCGGCGAACACCTCGGGCGGCGTGAGCGGCAAGATGATCTCGCCGCAGTCGATCGCCGTCGCCTGCGCGGCAACCGGCCTCGTCGGCAAGGAATCGTCGCTGTTCCGCTTCACCCTGCGCCATAGCCTGTTCTTCGCCACGATCGTCGGCATCGTCACGACGCTTCAGGCGTATGTGCTGACCGGCATGATTCCGCAGTAATACTGCGTAACAGAAAAAGCGGCGGGGGCGCAGTCGCGCTTTCGGCCCATCCGGTCTGTCATGCATAAGGCCGCCGCCCGCTCACTGCGGGCGGCGGCCTTTTTCAGGTTGCGTGCTATTCCTCGCGTGTAATGAGTTCCGAAAATGCCAGGTGAGGAATCTTCAACTGAGCGTGGATATCCGCACCCAGGCCGTGAAGACCAATTGCGCCTCCATATGACGCCTGGGTGCTCATGAACAGAACGACGATGTTCACGATGCGATTACCCGTTCCCGGTGCCGGAAATGGATTGCGCATGCGTGCCACGTATCGTGCGTGCCCCTTCTCATCTGTGACAAAACAATTGGGTATCCCCAGTGGACCGGGGCGCGTCGGAGCGGATTTACGTAGATCAAATTCTCGCAACGACATGACGGTATATAAGCTCAGCGGAACAAGACCGTCCATCTCGATACAGAACGTTGCATGAATACCGTCGGTATCTACGTCGACTGTAACCTGTCCGCCAGCTTTGACCCACTGACCCGGCGTGATGGGATGCGGATTCTGTCTCCCATCTTCAACGCGAAAGTCCGGCACCGCATCGTGCAATGGTCTGCTCGGCGCGACAAAGTTGTGAGCATCGGGGCATTGCTCCGGTGCGAAGATCATCTGGTAGTTAGTGCATGGCAAAGGTAACGGCAACGTGTGAAGAATGCAGCCCGCGTCAGCACCGAGACTATCGAGCGACAGCATGCGAAGGATCGTGTATGGAGCGATTTCACCAAATGGCGGAACGGGTGACTCGGAGCTTACAATTGCTGCCCCCCATTCAGTGGTCACTTTGCCGTCCGATTTCTTGCGAGGGATGGCCCCCACGACGACGAAATTCCCCTCCGCATCGCAGATTTCACTGGGCGGATAGAGAGGTCCCTGGGTAGTGACAGCAAGCGGTTCAGTTACGCTTGTCACAACACCTGCACTGGCCTGATCAAAGTGTGCGCGCTGGTTCACGATTCCTCCCGCACGAATACTCGCGTGTACAGGCCATTTTCACCGCCGGCAATAAAACGACTGCCAGCCTGCTTGACGATTTCCTGATATCGTTCGGTCTCGAAGATGTCCTTCGAATAACTCACGGTGTCCCCTTCGAATGCGGACAGAAACATGACCCCGGGCTGCATGCTGAGCAGTGTGTGGTAGGCAGCAAATGAGGACACCCGAGTCGCATTTCGCACTACGTCGAAAATTGTCGACTTGCGCCAGGCAAGGTATTCGTCCTGCACACTCAGCGGCACTTCGATATAACGCAGCTGCAGCTTTTCCGCCTGCGGCAGCGGCGCCTCGCCTGGTTTTACTTCATTAACGAGGGCAAGCACCTGCTGATGCCAGTCCGACGCCATGTTATTTCGCATGTTGCGGGCAAAGTCCTGCCGCCCCTCGAGCACGAAAAAAACAGCCTCAACGGCGGGCAAGGCTATCAGTTCGAGAAAACGCTGCGGGTCAGATTCGCCGCGATATACCTCTCGATGAAAACCACCGATTCCACAGTTTTTCCAGAGATCCCACGCGTCACTGGCTGCCTCTTTGTGAACGATAATTTCGCTGCTTAATATCAGACTTGCCGACATTTATTTTCCTCTAAGGTTGTGACGTTAAATGGTGTTGATGGTCCAATTACGTTGCCTGGCCAATTCGACAAGCTCCGCGCACCTGCTTCCGACAACGACGGCTGATCCCACTGCCTCAAGCATTTGGAGATCGCTTATATGGTCGCCAAATGCTATGCATTGGCTGCGGTTGCTCCCGAGCATGGCCATCAGCCTTTCCACTACTTTGGCTTTACCGTCGCCAATGGTTTGCTCCAGGAGCCGTCCAGTTATGCGCCCACGAACCACTTCTAGCTCGGTACACAGAACGTAATCCGCACCCACACGCTCAGCGAGCGGTGTGAGGCAAGGATGGAAAGAGCCGGAAACAAGTACGATCTGATAGCCACGTTTCTTGAGTGCCGCCAATTCCGATCTTGTCGACTGGATATAAAAGCCCGGCAGCGCCTCCTGTGCCGCGAACCATCTTCTGCCCGCCGCTGCGAGAGCATCCCATCGGACACCCTCGTACATGCCGTAGTAGCGACGATTGACTACTTCTCGGCTCCAGCCGCACATGGACATCCGCCGAATGAACCTCATACGCCAGGCGAACATAAGCCCACCCACCGCCCCATAACGCTCGCGGAGAAAGAAGCGCATGAATGTAAACATGCTCTTCTGGTCGATAAGCGTCTCGTCGACATCGAAGAACGCGAGCACTGGCGGGCTCAAGGATGCGGTCATGCCGCTTCCGCGGCGCTGCGCTCCGCCACCTGCATGTTGCGGTAGCGAGCCAACGCAGCCGTCGCCAGTTCGTGCTCTTTGTGCAAAAGCTGGGACTTCGGATATGCGGCAAAGTCAATTTCGACGCGAGCAACGACCTGCCCCGCTTGCGAAAACTCGCTCACACAAGATGCTTTGATCGGACCATTTGTTTTACGCTTGTAATCGGTCAGCGTGAAGATACACCCCGTTTCGATCGGAAACGCGAATGCGAGAAAGGTAGTACGCATCTCATTGAGCACGAAATACGAGGACAATCGAGCAGGTTCGTCGAGAACGTACTTTTCGGTTACGCAAAGCATCAACTGCCGAGCGGCTTCAACAAATACCATCCCCTGGATATGCTGCCCTGTGACATGATCAGCGAGTTCAGCGCAATCGTCATGGATCTGAAGCTTTGCACCAAACGAGATCTCGTCGATTCTCTCTGGAGATGTAACCAGTACATTATGTCCGTACTGCTTATGAGCCAATTGGCGATGGGCTTCGTCGTGGTGGCAATCCGCAACACCTTCTGGTTCAACTCGAAACCCTTCCCGGCCCGACAGTCTAATGGTTTCTCTGAGACGTTGCAGGTCAACCCCTTGCCCAACCACGATGCCGTGTTCGGGGATTTGGTCCGACTGAACCACTAGCTGAAGCATGGAATACGTCTTGACACCTTGTTGTAACGTAGCAAAATTTTCAAACTTGTCGCCAACAAGGACAATCACCTCATTATTCATTACCACCTCTCAGGTTCTGCTCGAGCCAATACTTCAAGGCGAGTCCTCGCCTTGCCGGCCGCGGGCAATGATTCTTGATTTTGGTTAGCTCTTCGAACAATCCCGTACGGCATGAATGGGACAGGTCCGCATCATACAGAAAGGCCATGAGGTGTAAAGGACGCTCCGCAAACCGGCTTAACTAACGAATAAATGCGGACGTGCCCTTACATTCAGTCATCCAGCCGTCATCTTGTCGACTTTTTAGTATGCAGAGCGGCGCAGCCAGCCGAAGCAGCGCCTGGGTCAATGCCCAGTTCCATTGTAGGAAACGACTCCCCTCAGAATCGACCAAGGGAGTTGTTTGTCCGGCACGATCAGTTGTACGAATTCTATAATTTAATGGCTGCATGTTTGCGATTTCGCTTTTTTAATTTAACTGATAATCATGTTAAATAATTCCAATCTCGATGCAAAAAATACACCCATAAATTCTCGAAAATATTATTCTTATTGACTTTTCCTTCACATTAATCAGATATGGTATCCCGCCAAATCGTCATGCTCTGGGGCGGCGTAACGCTTTATGCCGTCGCAAGTAATCGGGCTAGTGCCCACAGAAATTCTGGTTCGCAGTCGGGAAGCTTTTAAATTCCAGGTATTAATACCGTTAGCGTATTTATGCCGGAATCCACCGTGCAGCGATTGAAAAATTCGGCATAACTTTCACTGATCTCTTATCTATCGCAACTGCGTTGCCCGACGTAATACGAGATCGCCTAGAAAGTCGGCCACGATGCGCACACGTCGAGAATGCGCCAGGTCGGCGTGGACAGCGAGCCAAATAGGTTGATCGCAACCGATGTCATCACGTATGCGCGCCAGTCCGTGAATTCGCGCGAGGAAATGTGGCAGTACCGCCATGCCCAGTCCGGCACGCGCAGCGGCGAGTTGCGCGGAGAGTGTGGTGGCAATCAGGCGGCATGGCCTCCCGCGCAAAGTGCGTTCCAGCCATTGCGCGGCGGGTAGATGCTGTTGTCCCTCCGACCAGCCAATGAAGTCGTCGGCTTCCAGCGAGGTCGTCCGCTCTGACGCCGGGTGTCGACTTAAGTAGCCAAGCGACGCGTATAAGCCAAATCCAAGCACGCCGAGACGGCGGATGCTCACGTTTCCCCGTTCTGGCCTGACCATGCGGATCGCAAGATCCGCGTCTCTTCGATGCAAGTTGACCGTGGTTACTCCCGTGACGACTTCTACGGTCAGAGCGGGATTGGACCCCAGAAGCTCAGGTAACGCCGGGATGATGAGATGATCGGCCAGTCCCTGCGCAGTGGCCAGCCTGACATGGCCTGCCACCTGTTCCGTACGGCCCTGCCCGGCCGCTCCAAAGGCGTGTCCCGCCAGTTCAAGAGCCTCGGCCCGCGAAACGAGAGCCGCACCGTCGTCAGTCAGGCTGTGGCCGCCCTGATTGCGCGTAAACAGTGCAACACCTAGCGCCGCTTCAAGCCGCTCCAGACGGCGAGATGCGGTCGCGAGGCCCAGTCCCAGCATTTTCGCTGCCCCACTGAGCGTGCCGACGCGAGCGATGGCCAGGAACACTCTGGTGTCATCCCAAAGCAACTCATTTCCAGACTGCTTTCCAGATTCGGAAAGCAGTCCTGCATTCTTGTGCATATCGCCCTCCATTCTTGAGCAGCATACTGGCGCCCATCTCACTGCACAAGGAAGGAGATTGAGATATGCAAAATCGCACACTTGGAAAGGACCTGACCGTTTCGGCGATAGGTCTCGGGTGCATGGGAATGAGCGAGTTCTATGGTCCGCGCGACGACGTCGAGGCGATGACCGTGCTCCACCGTGCAGTCGATCTCGGCATTACGTTTTTCGATACTGCGGATACCTATGGAAATCACCACAACGAAGAACTGTTGGGTCGCTTCCTGGCCGAGAAAAAGACAGACGTACGCGTTGCCACCAAATTTGGCATCGTGCGCCGTCCCGGTGAATATCAGCGTCGGATCGATAACAGCCCCGACTACATCCGGCAGGCCTGCGAGGCGTCGCTCCGGCGTTTGCGCGTCGAGTGCATCGACCTTTATTACGTCCATCGCATCGACCCGAACTCGTCCATCGAGGCGACGATGCAAGCACTGGCTGACCTCGTCGCCGAAGGCAAGATCGCGCATGTCGGCTTGTCGGAAGTCAGTGCCCTCACGCTTCGGCGCGCCCATTCTGTTCATCCCGTCACCGCAGTGCAGACCGAGTATTCGCTCTGGACGCGTGACGTCGAATCCGAGGTTCTGCCAGCGTGCCGTGAGTTGGGAATTGGTTTTGTGCCGTATTCGCCGTTGGGACGTGGTTTTCTGACCGGCGAGTTCCACCGCGACACGGTGTTTGCCGAAGGCGATGTGCGAGGCGCGCTGCCTCGCTTCACGGCGGAAAACCTGCAAGCCAACCAACCGCTTGCCCAGGCTGTTGCATCCCTCGCTCATAGCAAGTCGTGCACGCCCGCCCAGATCGCGCTCGCCTGGCTGCTAGCGCAGGGCGAAGACATCGTGCCAATTCCGGGCACCAAGCGGGTTTTGCATCTGGAGGACAACGTCGGCGCCGCAACGCTCGCCCTTACGGAAGCCGAGCTGGCTGATCTCTCGATTGCACTCAGGAACTTCCGGGCTGTCGGTGATCGCTACACCGAAGCAGGCATGAAAGGAGTCAACGCGTGACTATGGCACAGCACAACTCCACAATGCGCGACTGGATGGCCGTGGCTGCACTGGCTGTTGGCGCCTTCATCGTGGTCACCACCGAGTTAGCCCCCATCGGAATGCTCTCCGGGATTGCGGACAATTTTTCGCAAACTCCCGGACGAACGGGATTGGTCGTAACCGCGTACGCCTGGATTGGCGCAGTGGCGGCGTTGGTCGCCGTTCTGGCCGTTAGTGGATTACAGCGGAGGCCATTGATGGTGGGCCTGATGCTGATACTGGCGCTTTCCAATGCAGTCGCCGCAGCGAGTAGCACATTTAACATGTTGTTGATGGCTCGCCTGTTTGGCGCACTTGCGCATGGTGCGTTCTGGACCATGGTGGGTACGCTGGGCGCCCAACTCGTTTCGACACGCCAGGTCGGTCGCGCCACAGCCATCATTTTTGGCGGTGTGTCGGCCGCAAGCGTCATCGGAGTCCCGCTTGTCAACCTGATCAGCAACCATGGAGGGTGGCGCGTCGGCTTCACGTGCCTCGCCATTCTCTCGTTGATCACGGCCCTTGCATTGGCTGTTCTGTTGCCGCGGATATCTGGAAGCGAGCCTTTGAATCGCTCCGTTTTTAAGGCGGTTCTAAGTAAGACTCAATTGCGGCGGCTCTACGCGATCGCCGCTATGGCAATCGTGGCGCATTTCGCAGCCTTCACTTTCGTCGAAATGCTGCTTTCTTCCCGGTTGCACGTATCTGCCTCAAGTATCGCAATTTGCCTGTTTGCCTTCGGTGCTGCCGGCATTGTTGGGAACTTCTTGTGCGGAGCGCTGATCGACCGCCATCCAAAATACCTGCTCGGAATGGCCCTGCTATCGATGTCTCTGTGCCTCATTGTCATCGGCTCCGGAATCGCGGGCGGCACTGCGGTTGCCACGATACTGGTTTTCGCGTGGGGCATGGGCATCGCCATGGTCTTCGTGAGTATCCAGACGGCGGTCATTCGCGTCGCCGGAAATGCTGCATTGCCCGCATCGGCCATCTACGTTGCAATTTTCAACGGAGCAATCGGCACTGGCGCACTCGTTGGTGCGGGGATACTTGATGGCTGGGGTATCGGACTACTGTGTACCGGCGCCGCTGCACTGTCGTTGATCAGTCTCGCAGTCGTCCCGCGCCTGCAGGTCACGAGCGCCGGGGGCTCCACTCCAGGAACCGCCAGCAGTGTACGCGAGGCTGAATCCACCCTGGAAAGACAAGCATGAGCTTATGAGCTTGTCCCTGTTTGGCGCCCGGTCATCCGCGAAGAACCCTTTCTTTACGCGCAATCGGTGCCCGTTTTAAGTGACTTTTAAGTCACCCGCCCTACGCTCGATTCGTCCGGCCCGCCTCGCCCGCACATGGCGGCGGCAGGGGCCGCTCGCGCCCGGCCGCGCATGTCGCGCGTCGCTTATGCGTCATTCGAGCGCCGGGATTCGACGGACCAGTCAATGGAGGTGAATATGAAAGCACGCTCGACCCCGCGGATCGGCGCGGCGTTCGCGCTCGCTGCCGTGGTCGCTGTCGTAGCCGGTATGCCTGCGGCCTGGGCCGCGAACAGCGGCGCTGCGCACACGGCACCGGCAACGGATGCAGCCTCGGTACTGCCGCCCGTGCAGCACGCGGGCGATGTCGCGTATCTGTCCGGCGGCATCGGCAGCGACCAGTCGGCAGCGTTCAAGGACGCCATGCCGCGCTACCCGCTCTCGCTCGAATTCGCGCGCCACACCGCTTCGAACGGCAACGAATACCTCGCCAACGTACCCGTGACAATCGCCGACACGCATGGCAATACGCTCGTGACCACGACGACGCGCGGCCCGTTCTTGCTCGTCTCGATCCCTCATGGCCGCTATGTCGTGACCGCCAGCCACGACGGCAAGACCGAACGGCGCACCGTCGAGATCGGTGCGGCGGCGCATATCCACGAAGCATTTATCTGGTCGATGTAAGGCCTGCCACACGCCAGATGCGCGGCGCGCACCGCTGCGCATCTGGCCGTCACGCGTTTTGGCGTTGAGCTAGCATTGTTCGCGAATTGTTTACGGCTTGTTCGCAAACTGGGCCGCGCACAACTAGCGCTTTCGCCATGCCAGAACTCTCATCGCAAGGGCGCACAAAGGCACAGCGCAAGGTCCGGCCGCACCGTGCACCGCCTGCACCGGCAGACGGCGCCGCGCCCGAAGCGGGCGGCAACACGCCGCGCGAGAGCATGCCCCAGTTCGTCCAGAACATCATGCTCGCCGCGCCCACCACGCACTTCGTCGAACTCGGCCAGGCCATCCTCTTTCGCGGCGCGGGCATCGGCGTGGTCTGGCAGCCGTTCCTGTGGCTCGCCGTTATCGGCAGCGTGCTGTTCGCGTTTTCGCTCATGCGGTTTCGCAAGACGCTCAGCCAGATGGCCTGATCGCGCTTTCCACGACGGCCCGCGACGGGCCGCGACGACCTGTTTCGCGGCACGCGCGCTCACCTTGGCGAGCTACGACCCCATTTGCGGCTATGATCGTGGTCTGCGACGCATGGCATGCCCGGCGTCCCGCTCATCGTGCAGGAGATTTCCGGAGACGTCCGAATGGCATTAGGGTGGTTAGTTGTCTTACCGTTTCTTGCCGCGGCGTTCGTCGCGCTGGCTGCACGGTTCATGCGGCCGCTCGCGACGTGGATCGCATTCGCGGCGGCGCTCTTCGGCCTCGGCCTGCTCGCGAGCGAACGCGTCGGCATGGCCACCCACGGCGTGCTGCTGTGGCGCCGCGAGTGGCTGCCCGAACTGGGCCTTGCGTTCGCGCTGCGGCTCGACGGGCTCTCGTTCATGTTCGCGCTGCTCGTGCTTGCGATCGGTCTCCTGATCTTCGTCTACGCGAACTATTACCTTGCCGGCAGCGAGTCGCTGCCGCGCCTCTATCTGCTCCTCTTGCTGTTCATGGGCGCGATGCTTGGCCTCGTGCTTTCGGACAACTTGCTATTGATGGTGATCTTCTGGGAGCTGACGAGCCTCGTCTCATTCCTGCTGATCGGCTTCTGGCCGTCGCGCCCCGACGCGCGGCGCGGCGCACGCATGGCGCTCACGATCACCGCCGCGGGCGGCCTCGGGCTGCTGGGCGCCGTGCTGCTGCTCGGGCATGTGTGCGGCAGCTACGATCTCGCGCAGATCCTCGCGCAAAGCGGCAAGGTCCAGCGCGATCCGCTTTATCCGGCGATCCTGCTGCTGTTCCTGTTCGCCGCGTTCACCAAATCCGCCCAGTTCCCGTTCCACTTCTGGCTGCCGCACGCGATGTCCGCGCCCACGCCCGTCTCCGCCTATCTGCACTCGGCGACGATGGTGAAGGCCGGGGTGTTTCTGCTCGCGCGGCTCTATCCGGTGCTGGAGGGCACGGACTGGTGGGTCTACACGGTGAGCATCGCGGGCCTCGTGACGCTGACCGGCGGCGCGGCGATGGCGCTCGTGCAACGCGATCTGAAGGGCCTGCTCGCCTATTCGACGATCAGCCATCTCGGCCTCATCGTGCTGCTGTTTGGCCTCGACACGGATCTTTCCACCGTCGCCGCCCTGTTCCATACCTTCAACCACGCGGTATTCAAGGCGTCGCTCTTCATGGCAGCGGGCATCATCGATCACGAAACCGGCACGCGCGACCTCGGCACGCTGCGCGGGCTGCGCCGCTACATGCCCTACACGGCCGCGCTCGCGGGCGTCGCGTCGCTCGCCATGGCGGGCGTGCCGCTGCTCAACGGCTTTCTTTCGAAGGAGATGTTCTTCGGCGAAACGCTCGCACAAGGACTGCTCGGCGACTTCAACTGGGTGATTCCGGCGCTCGCCGTCATCGCGGCGGGGCTGTCCGTCGCGTACTCGCTGCGCTTCGTGTACGGCGTGTTCTGGGACGGCGCGACGCCGCGCGATCTGCCGCACTTCCCGCCTCACGAGCCGCCGCGCTTCATGCGGCTGCCGGTCGAAATCCTCGTGGTGCTGTGCCTGCTCGTCGGCCTCGTGCCGCAGCAGACCATCGGACGCATGCTCGAATCGGCGGCGTGGATCACCCTGAACGGCAGCGTGCCCGTCTATAGCCTGAGCATCTGGCATGGACTGAATCTGCCGCTCGCGATGAGCGCCGTATCGTTCGCCGCGGGCGCGATGCTGTTCTTCTTCCGTCGCGACGCGTTCCGCCACCATCGCTCGCTGCTCTCCGAAATGAACGCGAGCGAAGGCTTCGACCGCTTCGTGCAGCGCCTCGAACAGGTCGCCGCGCGCATCGTGCGCGTGTTCGAAAACGGCTCGCTCCCGTCGTATCTCGCGTGGATGGTCGGCGCGATGATCGTCGTGCCCGGCTCGGCGCTCCTCGCCCTCACGCACATCACCGGCCCGCGCGCGGGCCTGCCCGTCGATCCGGTCACGCTGACCGGCCTCGCGCTCGCCGCGCTGCTCGCCGTGGCCGTGGTCCGGGTGCGCGCGAACACGCTTTACGCCCTCATCCTGCTCGGCACCTGCGGCCTGCTCGTGACGCTCGCCTTCGCGCGTTTTTCCGCGCCCGATCTCGCGCTCACGCAAATGTCCGTCGAAATCGTGACGGTCATGCTGCTCGTGCTCGCCATCTACTTCCTGCCCGTGAAGCAGCGCGCCATCGAAACCGTGAGCGCGCGCGTGCGCAACGGCGTGCTGGCGATTGCGGGCGGGACGATGATCGGCGGCGTCGCGTACGCGGTGATGACCCGCGCACCGGGCGAAGGCATCGCGCCGTTCTTTCTCGCGAACGCCCTGCCCGCCAGCGGCGGCCACAACGTCGTGAACGTGATTCTCGTGGATTTCCGCGGCTTCGACACGATGGTCGAGATCAGCGTGCTCGTGGTCGCCGGGCTCGCCGTGAAGGCGCTCCTGCGCGGCCTGCGCCTGGCCGCACCCGCCACGGGGCCGGGCGGCCTGCCGTGGTCGTCGCAGTCGCACCCGCTGCTGCTGGCGATCCTCGCGCGGCTCATGCTGCCGCTCACGACGCTCGTCGCGATCTTCATCTTCCTGCGCGGCCATAACCTGCCGGGCGGCGGCTTCATCGCATCGATCATCGCTTCCGTCGCGCTGCTGCTGCAGTACATGGCGAGCGGCGTGCTGTGGGCCGAGTCGCGCATGCGCATCAACTACCGCGCGCTGGCCGGGCTCGGCATTCTCGTGGCCGCGGGCACCGGCCTCGGTAGCATCGCGTTCGGACGGCCGTTCCTCACGAGCGCATTCGGGCATTTTCACCTGCCGCTCGTGGGCGAAATCGAATTGAGTACGGCGATGCTGTTCGACCTCGGCGTGTTTTGCGCGGTGATCGGCACGACGCTCACGATCGTCTCGCACCTCGGCGTGCGCGACAAAGATCTGCAATCCGTGGAGAAAAGTTGATGGAAGCCGCTTATGCCGTGACACTCGGCGTCCTTTGCGCGTGTGGCCTGTATCTGTTGATGTGCGCGCGCGTGTTCCCCGTGATCCTCGGCATCACGCTGTTCTCGTATGCCATCAACCTGTTCCTGCTCGGCATGGGCAGGCTTTCGACCGGCCAGCCGCCCGTGATTTCCGCGCTCGGGCACCTCGGGCACTACGCCGACCCCGTGCCGCAGGCGCTCGTGCTGACCGCCATCGTGATCGGCTTCGCCATGACCGCCTTCACCGTGGTGCTCGCGCTGCGCTCGCTCGCGCTCAACGGCAGCGATCACGTCGACGGCAAGGAGACGCGCGGCGAATGAACCACGGCCTGCTCCTTCCCATCGCAATTCCGCTCGTCGCAGCGGGCACCATCGTCGCGCTGCCGCTGCGCGCGCGGCGCGTGCAGCGCATGATCAACGTCGCCGCGACGCTCGCGCTGCTGCCCGTGGCCGTGTGGCTCGCCGTGCGCGCGTCGTCGGGCGAAATCTTCACGTATGCGCTCGGCGCATGGCCCGCGCCAGTCGGCATCGTGCTGCAGCTCGACCGCCTCAGCGCGCTCATGCTGCTGCTCCTCGCCGTGCTCGCCTGCTGCTGCCTGCTCGGCACATCGAGCGCCGACGCGCGGCGCGGCCGCTACTTCCGCGCACTGTTCCAGTTCGAACTGATGGGCGTGAACGGCGCATTTCTCGCGGGCGATCTGTTCAATCTGTTCGTATACTTCGAACTCCTGCTGATCGCCTCGTATGCGCTGCTCCTGCATGGCGGTGGACGCGACCGTGTGCGCAGCGGCCTGCATTACCTGCTGCTCAACCTGGTGGGCTCGTCGTTCTTCCTGATCGCCGTGGGCGTGCTGTACGGACTGTGCGGCACGCTGAACATGGCCGACATGGGCGAGCGTCTCGCGCATCTCGACCCCGCCTCGCTGCCGCTCGCGCAATTCGCGGGCGCGATGCTGATGCTCGTGTTCGGGCTGAAGGCCGCGGTCTTTCCGCTCTCGTTCTGGCTGCCACAGGCGTACCGCAGCGCGATCGGTCCGGTCGCCGCGCTCTTCGCGATCATGACGAAGGTAGGCGTCTACGCGATGCTGCGTTGCGATGCGCTCGTGTTCGGCGCGGCGGGCGGCCTGCTCGAAGGCTTCATGCACAACTGGGCGTGGTGGCTCGCCATCGCGACCCTCGTTTTCGGCGCGCTCGGCGCACTCGCGGTGTCGAGTCTGAAGACGACGACGGGCTATCTCGTGCTGACCTCCGTGGGCCTGCTGATCGCGACGGCCACGCTACAAAGCGCGGCTGCGTGGGCCGCGCTGCTCTACTACCTGATCAGCACGACGCTGTGCTCGGCGGCGCTGTTCCTGCTCGCCGACACGCTCGAACCGGAAGCGCCCGAGCGCGCCGCCGACCTCGAACCGGCCTCGCACGCGGCGCTCGACGACACCACGGCTCCGGCCATCTCGCCCGATGCGGACAGCGAGCCGGCCGTGGCCGTGGCAGTGGCCGAGCGCACCGTCGTTGAAGTCATTCGCCCTGTCATGAAACCTGTCATGCGCCCTGTCATTCGCCCGAAACACGCCACCGCGCCGTGGCCGTGGAAAAGCGCGGCGCTGCTCTTTCTTGCGGGCGCGGTGGGCGCGGCGGGCTTGCCGCCGCTCTCGGGCTTCCTCGGCAAGGCCATGGTGCTCGCGGCCACGCCCATCGCGCAGGCCGTCGTGCTGTGGCCCGCCGTGCTGCTGTCGAGCCTCTTGCTGATCGTTGCGCTCAGCCGCACCGGCACGCGCCTGCTCTGGGCGATCCCGGCTTCGCAGACCGCTATCGCCGCGCCACCCGCAGCCCCGCACGGCGCACGCGCGAAGCTCGCCGCCTGTGCGCTGCTGCTCGCCTGCGCGGTGGCCGCGACGCTCGGCGCGGGGCCGCTCAAGCGCTATCTCGACGCGACCGCCGTGCAACTGCTCGACCGCGACGCCTACGTCCGCGCGATCCTGCCCGCGCCTGGCAAGGGGAGCTGACCATGCTGAAACGGCTCTTCCCTCATCCCTGGCTCACGACGCTGCTGCTGCTGTGCTGGCTGCTGCTGATGAACGACATGTCGCCAGGCAACCTAGTGCTCGGCGCCGTGCTCGGCTGGGTGATTTCTTTCGCGATCGGCGAAGGCCTGTGGCTGCAGCCGGTTTACTTCGGCCGCCCGTGGCTCCTCGTACGGCTCTGGCTGCACGTGCTCATCGACATCGTCGTCGCGAACGTCGAAGTCGCGCTGCTCGTGCTTGGGCCGACGAAGCGCATGCGGCCCGCGTTCATCGAAGTACCGCTCGACAGCACGCACGAAATCGCACTCACGTCGCTCATCGCGATTGTTTCGCTGAGCCCCGGCACGCTGTGCGCGGAACTCTCCGACGACCGCACGTGCCTCATCGTGCACGTGCTCGACCTCGACGACGAAGCCGCGCTCATCGCCCAGATCAAGTCCCGCTATGAAGCCCCGCTGCTGGAGATTTTCAAATGTTAGCCATCGCCATTCCGGTGTCGCTCGCGATCCTCGGCGTCGCGTTCCTGCTCACGCTCGTGCGCCTCGTGCGCGGCCCGTCGCTGCCCGACCGCATCGTTGCGCTCGACACGCTCAACGTCAACGCGATTGCGCTGATCGTTGTGTACGGCATCAGCCTGCGCTCGACCGTCTTCTTCGAAGTCGCGCTGCTGATCGCGGTCATGGGTTTCATCGGCACGGTCGCGCTCACGAAGTACCTGCAGCGCGGCGACATTATCGAACTGAACTGACGATATTCACGCGAGGCCAACGGATGCAAACCGTTATCGAAGCACTTGTCTGCGCGCTGCTGTTGCTCGGCAGTATGTTCACGCTGGTCGGCGCGATCGGGCTCGTGCGCCTGCCGGATTTTTTCATGCGCCTGCACGGCCCGACCAAGTCGACGACGCTCGGCGTGGGCGGCGTCGTGCTCGCGTCGGTGCTCTACTTCAGCACGCACAATGATTTCGCTAGCCTGCATGAGCTGCTCATTCCAGCCTTTCTCTTTCTCACTGCGCCCATCAGTGCGCATATGCTCGCGAAGGCGGGCATCCAGCAGCGCGTGCCGCTTTCGCCCGCTACGCGCGGGCGTCCGCCTGAGACGGGTGGTTCCGGCGGGGGCCGATCGGCAGGCGACAAAGGCGACACGCGCGAGCCCTGAGCGCACCAGGAGCGCGCCACCACGGGCGGCTCACCGCGAAGCCGCCGCGTTTTCCCGCGTATTCGGATTCGGCGGTTGATGTTGGTTTTGTATGCTGCAGTGCGAAAAGCGAGCACCTTGGATATACATGGGGCATCTGGCCCATGCCGACCCGTTACGGCCATCTGGGCTCGCGCCTCGGGTGGCTGCTACCGATCCATGATCGGACACTTGTGGCGATGGTAGACCGGCTGATCGGCGCGCATATTTAGCGCTGCCGCCGGGTTAAATTGCTAGGAAATGATCCGCTGAGGTGGCAAGTGCTCGTGTCCGCGATCAACGATTGCGAGGATGCCTGCGATCTCTGAGCGTGTTTCTATCACCTCCGGCGTCTCGCTCATCGCATATTTGATGGTCTGCACTGTTACGGCGTCGTAGGAATGCTCCATCCCAAGTTCAATGATGGCATCCCTGGGTTCGAAAGATCCCATGCGCGAACGAACCCATTTAAATGCATTTGGGTCCATCGCATTGCTTTTTAGTACCATTCCGGCGAAGCGCGACTCACACCGAATAGACTTTGGCTGCTCCGAGAATACGAATCTCTTTGTGAACAGCAGTCGGCAAACGGGCACAGCTATCAAGACCGAATAGAGTGCCACTATCCATGGACCGGCTGCATGGGCGCCTCGATACAGCCTCAAGCTGCTTGCCGAAACTGCTGTGAAATAGGCGAGGGTCGGCCATATGCGTCCTCGCGTCCAGCACGGCACTATTAGTTCGTGTGCCATCTCTTCCCCCTGCACATGATTGGATTTTGGGACTCGGTGCCGCAGAAATCGCAAAACAGCCAGCGTTGACTGTTGTGTCACATGTTAGCAAAGACGAATGTGCATTCCGGCACCAAATTCGGCCGTTCGGCGTGTCAATGCCGTTGTCCCCTCTTGGCCGACTTCTACCCGACGATTTCCGTCATGCGATAAGCATAAGGCGGCCCGTTGCGGTCTCCCGGCGTCGCCTAGCTTCCTATCCGAAGCCGCCCTTCGGGTTTGGTGAAAGCGGGCATTTGCGTGCCCGCTCATTGTTCTACTTCGTTGGACATGCGTTCATTGTTCGGCTGGATTGATATCCTGTATGTAAACCTTCCCGCTCGCGCCGACCATGTAATGGATTTTTATCGGATCACCCGGTGCAGCATGGAATTGCACATTGTCGTACTCCACTACTTGGCCTTTCACATGGAAGATGACGTCCGGGGACATCAAAACTCCTCGTCCTTTCGCTGGCCGAAACTCGACGCGCTCAATGTTGACGGTCGCTGAATATAAGGTACGGTCAGAAAATTCGTTCTTGTAGTGATTCGTTATGTACAGATATACCCCAACGCCGATGCCCAATACGGCCGGAAGAAATAGCGCTGGAATCACATAAAGTCGAAGGAAACTGCGGATTCCGATGGATTTGATTTGACCCATTTCTAGGGGTTGGCTGTACTGGTCACGGAAATTGTCGATGATTCACAGGGGAAAGTCGAATGTCCCTTTCCGGGCAGTCGCCGACGCCCGAACGACCGAGCGAGGTCTCCAGCGACTGTCGCATGCTGGCCGCTCTGTACCATCAAGATCAACAATCGCTCGACACAGATACTGCTGCACCGCACAAGCGGAAATCAACCCCAGAACCCGAATACCCACCTCCCCTCACGCCGAAGCCCCGCGCCCGGCCTTCCCCGCTTCGTCAAGAACGAATTCGATAAACGTAGCCGCCGCGCGCGTGTGGTGGCGGTTCGGCATATAAAGCAGGTACATGTGCGTGCCGAAGATGCTGAGCCGCCACGCGTCGAGTGACGTGACCACCTCGCCGCCGCGAATATCGTCGTGCACCACATAATCGGGCACGATACCCACACCGAGCCCAGCCAGAATCGCCTGGCGCAGAAACAGAAAATTCTCCGAAATAATCGACGGCTCCAGCAGGACTTCGTGGCGCGCGTCGCCGAGATAGCCCGCCAGGCGTAATTGCCTGCCCACCACAGCGGCCGTAACAACGGGCGCGGCGCGCAGCTCTTCGAGCCGCTGCGGCATGTCGTGCGCGCCGGCCCACGCTTTCGATGCACACGCAACATACCGCACCGGCCCCATGTCGCGGGCGACGAGATTCTGCGGCGGCTCCGACATCACGCGCACCGCAATATCGACTTCATCGCGCAGCAGATCCTCCACGCGATTTTCGAACATCACGTCGAGCACGATACCGGGGTAAAGCCGCTTGAACTGGATGAGCCAGTCGGACATGACGAGCTGGCCATAGCCGCTCGGCACCGAGAGCCGCACGCGGCCTTGCAGCGTCTGCCCGAGCGTCGTGACCGACTCCCGCGCGGCGACCAGCGCGTTCTGGATCGCGCGACCATGCTCGTAGAGCTTCAGGCCGATTTCGGTCGGCTCGACGCGGCGCGTGGTGCGCCGCACGAGTTGCAGCCCGATCGACTTTTCGAGGTGGTTAAGGTGGTAGCTGACGTTCGCGCGGCTCATCTTCAGCCGCCGCGCCGCCTCGCTCAGATTGCCCGCATCGAGAATCTCCACCAGCAGGGTCAACGCATTGACGTCCACGGTCAGCTCACTGTCAAGGGTAATTTGACAGTCTGTCAACAAGAAATACGATTGTCAATAAAGCCTGACCAGTCCAAAATCGGCCGACATTCAAGACATTCAATCATCGGGCGCGCTTGCGCCACGCCGCCCGACCCGCCACTGGAGATACCCAACATGGCATCCGACAGCGTCCCTCCGTCTCCCGTTCTGCATGAGTTACACGGCAAAGTCCTGCTTGTGACGGTCGACAATCCGCCCGTCAACGCATTGGGCATCGACGTCCGGCGCGGCCTCGCCGCCGCGATCGAGCACGCCGAATCGAACGACGCCGTGGAAGCCGTGCTGATCGTCGGCGCGGGGCGCAACTTCATCGCGGGCGCCGATATCCGCGAGTTCGGCCTGCCGCCGCAGCCGCCCGCGCTGCCCGACGTCTGCAACCGCATCGAGGCGTGCCGCAAGCCGGTCGTGGCCGCGCTTCACGGCGCGGCGCTCGGCGGCGGGCTCGAAGTCGCGCTCGCCGCGCACTACCGTCTCGCCGTGGAAGGCGCGAAGTTCGGCCTGCCCGAAGTGCAGCTCGGCCTGCTGCCCGGCGCAGGCGGCACGCAGCGCACGCCGCGCCTGATCGGCGCGGAAGCCGCGCTCTCGCTGATGCTGAGCGGCCGTCATGCGAGCGCGCAGGAAGCGCTCAAGCTCGGCCTCGTGGACCGCGTGGGCGCCAGCGACGACATCCTCGCCGAAGGCCTCGCCTACGCGCAGGAACTGCTCGCCGCGCATGCACCGGTTCGCCGTACGCGCGACGCGCAAGGGCTCGCGAACCGCGAAGCCGCACAAGCTGCCATCGACGCGGCGCGCACGGACACGGCGAAGAAATCGCGCGGCCTCTTTTCGCCGCTGAAGATCGTCGATTGTGTCGAAGCCGCATTGCGCGAATCGTTCGAAGACGGCCTGCGCTTCGAGCGCAAGCAGTTCCTCGAATGCCTCGACAGCCCGCAGCGCGCGGGCCTCGTCCACGCGTTCTTCGCCGAGCGCGAAGTGCAGAAGGCGCCCGAAACACGCAACGCCTCGCCGCGCGCCATCAACACGCTCGGCGTGGTCGGCGGCGGCACGATGGGCGCGGGCATCGCCGTCGCCGCGCTCGACGCGGGCCTGCCCGTGACGATGATCGAGCGCGACGACGCCTCGCTCGCGCGCGGTCGCGCACACGTCGAGAAGGTCTACGACGGCCTGATCGCGAAGGGCCGCATGACGCCCGAGGCGAAGGCCAAGGTCCTCGCGCGCTTCACCGGCAGCACCTCGTACGATGCGCTCGCGCACGTTGATCTCGTGATCGAAGCCGTGTTCGAAGAGATGGCCGTCAAACAGGCCGTGTTCGCCGAACTCGACCGCGTCTGCAAGCCGGGCGCCGTGCTGGCGACCAACACGTCGTATCTCGACATCGACGCCATCGCAGCGAGCATCTCGCGGCCGCAGGATGTCGTGGGGCTGCACTTCTTCTCACCCGCGAACATCATGAAGCTGCTCGAAATCGTGGTGCCGAAGCAGGTCGCGGCGGACGTCGTCGCCACCGCTTTCGAACTCGCGAAGAAGCTGCGCAAGGTGCCGGTGCGCGCGGGCGTGTGCGACGGCTTCATCGGCAATCGCGTCCTCGCGGTGTATCGCGCAGCCGCCGATCACCTGATGGAAGACGGCGCGTCGCCGTATCAGATCGACAAGGCCGTGCGCGATTTCGGCTTCGCGATGGGTCCGTACCAGGTGGCCGATCTCGCGGGCGGCGACATCGGCTGGGCCACGCGCAAGCGCCGCGCCGCGACGCGCGATCCGAAAGCACGCTACGTGCAGATCGCAGATCGCCTGTGCGAGCGCGGCTGGTTCGGCCAGAAGACGGGCCGCGGCTACTATCTCTACCCGCAAGGCGCGCGCACCGGCACGCCCGATCCCGAAGTCGAAGCCATCATCGACGCCGAGCGCGCACGCGCCGGCATCGCGCCGCGCCGCTTCACCGATGAAGACATCATGCGGCGCTACATGGCCGCGATGATCAACGAAGGCGCGAACGTCGTGCACGACAAGATCGCGCTGCGCCCGCTCGACGTCGATGTCACGTTCCTCTACGGCTACGGCTTTCCGCGCTTTCGCGGCGGCCCGATGAAATACGCGGATACGGTTGGCCTCGCAACGATCCTCGCCGACATTCGCGAGTTCGCGAAAGCCGATCCGCTGTTCTGGCGCCCGTCGCCGCTGCTCGTCGAACTGGTGGAACGCGGCGCGACTTTCGCGAGCCTGAATCAATCGGCGTGAGCGTGTCGTCTCGCCGCCCGGACGGAGTCAAACCAGCATGGACCTGAAATTCACGGCGGAAGAAGAAGCTTTCCGCACCGAAGTGCTCGATTTCCTGCGCGAACGGCTGCCGCAGCGCATCGCCGACAAGGTGCGCAACGGCCGCCGCCTCACGCGCGACGACATGGCCGCGTGGCACGCGACGCTCAACGAGAAAGGCTGGCTCGCGAACCACTGGCCGCGGGAATACGGCGGTCCCGGCTGGAGCGCCGTGCAGAAGTTCATCTTCGAGAACGAATGCGCGATTGCGGGCGCGCCCCGCATCGTGCCGTTCGGCGTGAACATGCTCGGGCCCGTGCTCATCAAGTACGGCAGCGAGGCGCAAAAGCGCTACTGGCTGCCGCGCATTCTCGACGGCTCCGACTGGTGGTGCCAGGGTTATTCGGAGCCCGGCGCGGGTTCCGATCTTGCGTCGGTGCGCACGACAGCGGTACGGGTCAAGGACGATTCGGGAGACCACTACGTCGTAAACGGCCAGAAGACGTGGACCACGTTGGGCCACTACGCGAACATGATCTTCTGCCTCGTACGCACCGCAACCGACGTGCGCAAGCAGGAAGGCATCAGCTTCCTCCTGATCGACATGAGCACGCCGGGCATCGAAGTGCGGCCCATCATCACGCTCGACGGCGAGCATGAGGTGAACGAAGTGTTCTTCACCGATGTACGCGTGCCGGTGGCGAACCTCGTGGGCGAAGAGAACAAGGGCTGGACCTACGCGAAATATCTGCTCACCTACGAGCGCACGAACATCGCGGGCGTGGGCTTTTCGGTGGCGGCGCTCGCGCGCCTGAAGCGCGCCGCGCAAAAGGTCATGCGCAACGGCAGGCCGCTCGCGGAAGATCCGTCGTTCGCGGCGCGGCTCGCGAAGGTCGAAATCGATCTCGAGAACATGAAAACGACGAACCTGCGCGTGATCGCAGCCGTGGCGGGCGGCGGCGTGCCGGGCGCCGAAAGCTCGATGCTCAAGATTCGCGGCACCGAGATCCGCCAGGAGATTTCGTCGCTGCTGCGCCGCGCGATGGGACCGTACGCGGCGCCGTTCGTCGAAGCCGCGCTCGACGAAGGCTACGCAGGCGAGCCCATCGGACCCGACGAAGCCGCGAGCGCCGCAACGCTCTACTTCAACAACCGGAAGCTGTCGATTTTCGGCGGCTCCAACGAAATCCAGAAGAACATCATCGCGAAGATGATCCTCGGTCTGTAAAGGGCGCCGCCATGAATTTCCAGCACACTGAAGAGCGCCGGATGCTCGCGGATTCGCTCAACCGCTTCATCGCCGATCAGTACGGCTTCGACACACGCGATAAAATCGCGCGCTCCGACGAAGGCTTCAGCGCCGACATGTGGCGCCGTTTCGCCGAACTCGGCACGATCGGCGCGCTCTTTCCCGAAGCGCACGGCGGATTCGGCGGCGAGGGGTTCGATGTGGCCGTCGTGTTCGAAGCGCTCGGGCGGGGGCTCGTGGTCGAGCCGTTTCTCGATACGCTGATCGTCGGGCGCGCGCTCGCGCATGCGGGCGGTAACGCTCAGCAGGAACAGCTTGCCGCGCTGATCGACGGCTCGCTGATCGCCGCGCTCGCACACGACGAACCGGGTTCGCACTACGAGGCCGCGCGCGTCACGACACGCGCGGTCAAACGCGGCGACGGCTGGGTGCTGCAGGGCGCAAAGGGCGTCGTGCAGCACGGCGAACAGGCGGACGTGCTGCTCGTTTCCGCGCGCACGGCGCTCGATCAATCAGGCGGCGAGTGCAACGAAAGCGACGAAGCAGGCATCTCGCTCTTTCTCGTGCCGCGTCGCGCGCCTGGCGTGAAGGTGCGCGGCTATCGGAAGATCGACGGCGGGCGTGCCGCCGAAGTCGCGCTCGACGATGTGACGCTCGGCATAGACGCGCTGGTCGGCGCCGAGGGCAGCGGCTTCGCGACGCTTGAGCACGCAACCGGTTACGGCCTGCTCGCGCTCGCCGCCGAAGCGGTCGGCGCGATGGACGTCGCGCGCGACGACACGCTCGAATACCTGCGCACGCGCAAACAGTTCGGCGTGCCGATCGGCAGCTTCCAGGCGTTGCAGCATCGCATGGCCGACCTGCTGCTCGAAATCGAGCAGGCGCGCTCGGCGGTCATCAATGCAGCGGCGGCCATCGACGCTCTGCGCGGCGAACGCGAACGCGCGTTGTCGGCGGCGAAATATTCGATTGGACGCATCGGCGCGCGCGTGGCCGAGGAGTCGATCCAGTTGCACGGCGGCATCGGCATGACGTGGGAGCTGCGGCTCTCGCACTACGCGAAGCGTCTCGTCATGATCGATCATCAGCTCGGCGACGAGGATCATCATCTTGCGCGCTACATCGCACTCGGCCGCACGGAGAACCGAACGTGATGAACGTGACGTAGCACCAAACCCAGCGGGACGCGCCCCGCCAACGAACAAGGATCACTTGCTGATGCAGACCGACACCCGAACCTTGCCGCTCGCGGGCGTGCGCGTACTCGACCTTTCCCGCATTCTGGCGGGACCGTGGAGCGGGATGGTGCTCGGCGACCTCGGCGCGGAAGTCATCAAGGTCGAGCATCCGGACCGCGGCGACGATACGCGCGACTGGGGCGTGCGCGTCGGCGACACGGAGACCGCGTATTTCAACAGCGTGAACCGCAACAAGCGTTCGGTGACGCTCGATCTGCAAACGCCCGAAGGCCAGCGTATCGCGCAGGATCTCGCGAAAACCTGTGACGTCGTGATCCAGAATTTCCGCTTCGGCGGCGCGGAAAAACTCGGGCTCGGCTACGAAACGTTGAGCCGCGAGAATCCGCGTCTCATCTATTGCTCGATCTCGGGCTACGACCGCACCGGTCCCGAAGCGTCGCGCCCCGGTTACGACCTCGTCGTGCAGGGCGAAGCCGGTCTCATGGCCATGAACGGCGAAGCCGGCCAGCCGCCGCTGAAGTTCGGCATCGCTGCGGTGGACCTGTTCACCGGCATGTACTCGGCGCAGGCGATGCTCGCCGCGCTTTTCGAGCGCGAGCGCACCGGACGCGGACGTCACATCGAAATGGCGCTGTTCGACTGCGGGCTCATGATCACGGCCTACTACGGCCTCGAAGCGCTCTTGCAGGGTGAAGATCCGCCGCGCTACGGCAATGCGCATCCGTCGATCGTGCCGTATGGCGTGTTCGATGCGGCGGACGGTCCGCTCGTGATCACGGTGGGCAACAACAGCCAGTACGAGCGCTTTTGCCGCGACGTGATCGAGCGGCCCGATCTTGCCGACGACGAGCGCTTCAAGACCAACATTCAACGCGCGCACAATCGCGCCGAACTGCTGCCCGAGCTCACGCGCGAACTGCGCAGCCGGCCGCGCGCGCTGCTGCTCGAACGGCTCGCGCGCGCGGGCATTCCGTGCGGCGAAGTGGCCGGACTGCGCGAAGCGCTGCTCTCGGAGCGCGCGAGCGCGGCGGGGCTTGTCACCACCCAGCCGCATCCGCGCACGGAAAGCGGCACGGTGCCGGTGCTCGCGCCGCCCTGGCGCTTCGACGGCGAGCGCATGCCCGTGCGGCGCGCGCCGCCGCAACTGGGCGAAGGCACGCGCGACGTGCTGCAGTCGGTACTCGGGATGTCCGATGCCGCCATCGGCGCGTTGAAGGACAAAGGCGTGATCTGATCATGCGGGCATGGACACGGGTAACACGGGTATATTGCCCATGTCACCCGCACGTTCCCCCAATCGCCACCCAGCCCGTCGATGGAGCACGCCTACGCCCACCTGTTGCACCTGCTCGCCGACCATGCCGAGTGGCTGCTCATTTTCGTGTTCGCGGCGGCCTTCCTCGAATCGATGGCGATCATCGGCACGTTCATTCCGGGCAGCACGGCCATGTTCATTGCGGGCGCATTCGTCGGCACGGGCACGGTCAATCTCGGCTGGCTGTTCGTCGCGGCCATCGCGGGCGCCGTGGCGGGCGACGCGCTGAGCTACTGGATCGGCCATCGCTATCGCGACTCGCTCACCGAGATCTGGCCGTTCTCGCGCTACCCCGAGATTCTCGCCAGGGCGCGGGCCTATTTCGCGAGCCAGGGCGCACGCAGCGTGATCCTCGCGCGCTTCGTCGCGCCGCTGCGCGCAGTCGTGCCGGTGGTCGCGGGCATGGCCGGCATGACGCCGATGCGCTTTCTCACGATGAATGTGCTGTCCGCGCTCATCTGGGCGCCCGCGCACATCCTGCCGGGCGTGGTGTTCGGCGCCTCGCTGCAGATCGCGGGCGTGGTGTCGTTCCGGCTCGTCGTGATCGCGCTGATACTCGCGCTCGCGGGCTGGCTCATCTGGCGCATCACGCGCATCCTGCTCCAGCATATCGACGCATGGGCAAACGCCTCGCGCCTCGCCGCCGCACGCTGGGTACAGCGGCACCACGGCGCGGCGGCACGGCGGCTCGAACGCCTGCTCGACCCGCAGCAGCCCGCGCTGGGCGCCGTCGTCATGATCACGGGCCTCGTGCCGGTCTTCGCGGCCATCTTTTCGTATGTGCTGAGCAATGTGCTGCGCGGCGATCCGCTCATGCAGATCGACCAGTCCGTACGCCAGTTCCTGGGCTCGATCCACAGTGTCTGGGCCGACGCCGCGCTCGCGCGCATCGAAACGCTCGGCAGCAATATCACGCTCGCGGCGCTCATCGTGACCGTCACCGTCTGGATGGCGCTCGAGCGGCGCTTGCGCTCGGTCGCGTACTGGGTCACGGCGGCGGCGGTGTCGCAGTTGGTGATTCTCGCGATCCGCCTTGCGGTCCATCACTCGCTGCCGAACAGCGAGAGCGTCACGGCCTTCGTGTTCCCGAGCGACCGCGTGACGTCGATGGTGATCGTCTACGGCTTCTTGATGTTCCTGCTGGTGCGGCGCGCAAACCGGCTGCAGGCCGCGATGGTGGCGTCGTTCGGCAACGTGATCATCGTGGCCGTGACGTTCGCGGGGCTGTATTTCGAGCGTTTCCTGTTCTCCGACGCGATCGGCGGCGCGGCGCTCGCGTCGATCTGGGTCACGGCTGTCGTGCTGATGTCGCTGTGGCGCTATCCGCACCGGCCGCCGCAGCGCCTGTTCATGCCTGCCGTGGTGCTCGCCGTGCTGGCTGCGGCGTTCGGCTTGCAGCGGGGCACGGAACTGCGCAAGGTTCCGCCCATTGAAACGCCGCCGCTCGTCATCACGCAGATGGCCTGGACCGATTCGCTGTGGAAGACCTTCGCGTGCTACCGGCTCGACATGAAAGGCGAGCGCCGCGAACCGATGACGCTCCAGTGGGCCGCCGACGCCGACGGCCTGCGCGCTTCGCTGCGCGACGCGGGCTGGAGCGAGGGCGCGCATTTCTCGATGCTCAACCTGCTCTCGCTCGTGGCGCCGCAGGTGGACGTGCTGTCGCTGCCACTGCTGCCGAAGCTGCACAACGGCCTGCCGTCACCGCTCGTGTTCGAGCGCGCCCCGGTTCCCGCCGATCCCGCGCACCTGGGCAGCCGGCGCGACGTACTGCGCTTCTGGCCGACGGGTTACGCACTGATGCCCAACGGCGGCGGCAGCCATGGCAGCAGCGGCGCGGTGCCGATCTGGACCGGCTCGCTGATCCACGAGCGGCTGCGGCGCGGATCGTGGCCGTTCAACGTGCTCACGGCCTCGCCCGAGGAGGACGGCAGCGCGCTCGACCTCGCGGCGGCGGGCGAGCCCATGGCATGGCGTGTGCTCACGGTGCCGGGCGGGGCTCGCTGCGAAGGCCGGCCAGTGACGCTGATCGCTTCGCAACAGCACGAGCGGCACTAGCCACTAGCCACTAGCCACTAGCCGCTAGCCGCTAGCCGCTAGCCACTAGCCGCTAGCCGCTAGCCGCACCAGCCGCACGAAGGGCCGCGCGCGGCCCGCCGGATGCGGCCAAAACCGCAGCGCTCCCGTCAATCCACGCGTTCCGCCCAGCTCCCGTTCGCACGGAAGCGGTCGATGCGCTTGCGCGCGTCGGCGTAGGCTGCATCGAGTGCCGAATCGGCTCCAGTGAAGTTGCGCATCATGTCGTGAAAGCGAATGCTTTGCCCTTCCAGATGCGCGTCGGCGCCGTGGCGGCAAATGTAGCCGCTGTAGTGAAACAGCGGTTCCGGCGAGCGCGGCCCGAAAGCCGGAATCGGCAGCACCCAGATTTCGAAGCCTTCGTGCTCGGTGTGATCCCACATGATGTGTCTCCGTTGCCAGGATGACGACTATCGTCGCATGCAGCGCGCCCCGCCTGCAAACGTCCTTTTCTCCAGTTGACTACACTATGCGCTCACGGGGTTTTTCCTTTTCGACCTACGCCAGGGAATCCATCTGATCATGACGCCTTCCAGCGCCCCGCCCCAACCCCAGTCCGTTTCCACTTCCGTCACGCGCAGCGCGTTCTTCATCGTCGCGACCATCAATAACGACGACGCCAGCCGCGCAACCGTGCGCGCCTGGTGCGCGGATGTCGCGAATCTCACGCGCGCGGTCGGCAAGCGCGTGCCTTCGGGCAATCTCACCTGCGTCGTGGGCTTCGCGTCCGAGGCATGGAATCGACTCTTCGGCGCGCCGCGTCCTGCCGAACTGCATCCGTTTCGCGAATTCGGCACGGGCGAGCGCATCGCCGTGGCGACGCCGGGCGATCTGCTCGTGCATATCCGCGCCGATCAGACCGACCTGTGTTTCGAACTGGCGACGCAGTTGATGATCCGCCTCGAAGGCGCGGTGACGACCGTGGACGAAGTCCACGGCTTTCGCAACTTCGACATGCGCGCGATCATCGGTTTTGTCGACGGCACGGAAAATCCGGTCGGCGACGAGGCCGCGCATTTCACGGTGATCGGCGACGCCGATCCCGCCTTCGCGGGCGGCAGCTACGTGCTGGTGCAGAAGTACCTGCACGACATGAAAGGCTGGAACGCGCTGCCGGTGGAGGCGCAGGAGCACATCATCGGCCGCACGAAGCTCCAGGACATCGAACTCGACGACGCCGTGAAGCCGAGCTGGTCGCACAGTTCGCTCACGACGCTCGAAGACGCAGACGGCGACGAGATCAAGATCCTGCGCGACAACATGCCGTTCGGCCAGCCCGGCAAGGGCGAATTCGGCACCTACTTCATCGGCTACGCGCGCTCGCCGCAGCCCATCGAACGGATGCTCGAAAACATGTTCGTCGGTTTGCCGCCCGGCAACTACGACCGCCTGCTGGACTTCAGCCGCGCCGTGACTGGCGGGCTCTTCTTCGTACCGTCCGAGCCGCTGCTCGAAGCGCTCGCCGAACGCGAGGCGCCCGCCGCGCAGCCCATCGACGATGCGTTGGCGGCGCAGACGGCCAGCGCGCCCGCCGTTGCCCCCCCAATTGCATCCGCCGTTGCATCGTCCAGCGACGGCTCGCTTGCCATCGGATCCCTCAAAGGAGCACCACGGTATGAATAATCTCCATCGAGAACTGGCGCCCATTTCCACGGCAGCCTGGTCGCAGATCGAAGAAGAAGTTGCGCGCACATTCAAGCGCCTCGTCGCGGGCCGCCGGGTTGTCGACGTCACGGGTCCGGGCGGCGCCGATCTCGCGGGGGTCGGCACGGGCCGCCTGATCGGCATCGAAGCGCCGCTCGAAGGCATGCGTGCGCACCAGCGCGAGGTACGGCCTTTGGTCGAGCTGCGCGTGCCGTTCGTGCTGTCGCGCGAGGCGATCGACGACGTCGAGCGCGGCGCCGAAGACTCCGACTGGCAGCCCGCCAAGGACGCGGCCATGCGGCTCGCCTTCGCGGAAGACCGCGCGATCTTCGACGGTTACCGCGCGGCGCAGATCACGGGCCTCCGCGAAGGCTCGTCGAACCCGGTGCTGGCGCTGCCCACCAACGCCACCGACTACCCCACGCTTATCGCGAATGCGCTCGAAGAACTGCGCCTGCAAGGCGTGGACGGCCCGTACACGGTGCTGCTCGGCCCGGAGGCCTATACGGCGGTAAGCGAAGCGAGCGACCGCGGCTATCCGGTCCTCGAACACCTGCGCCATCTCGTGAGCGGTGAAATCATCCTCGTGCCCGCCATCGCCGGAGCCAGCATCCTCAGCACGCGCGGCGGCGACTTCGCATTTCATCTGGGCCAGGATGTGTCGATCGGCTATCTGAGCCACGACGACCAGAGCGTGCGCCTCTATCTGCAAGAGAGCTTCACGTTCTTGCTGCTGACCGCCGAGGCTTCCGTATCAGCCAAGCCGGAATAAGTGCGCGGGTGCGGGCGGGGCGCGGGCGTCTCACCCGCGCCGCCGGAAAGTCGCTCATGGCGTGCGTGGCCGGTATGATATCGGGCTCGTTTCGCGCGAACGCGCGGCAGCAAGGTGCGCGGCATCGCGCGGCTGCCGCGCGGCTGCCAAATTAACCCCGAATCCAATCAAGACGACCCAGAGGAAGACCGCCATGACGACCACCACGCAATTCGACCAGGTTTCCGTTCTCAAGCGCGCCAACGTCTATTTCGACGGCAAGTGCGTCTCGCACACGGTGCTGTTCGCCGACGGCAGCCGCAAGACGCTCGGCGTGATCCTGCCCGGCACGCTCAATTTCGGCACCGATGCGCCCGAACTGATGGAAGTGCAGGCGGGCCAATGCCGCATCCGCCTCGACGGCAGCAGCGAATGGAAGACCTATGGCGCGGGCGATTCGTTCGAGGTGCCGGGCAAGAGCCGCTTCGATATCGACGTGATCGAAACGCTCGACTACGTCTGCAGCTATCTGTGAGCGTCCGGGCGGCGAGCGCCGCCCGCCGCACGCGCGTGCTTTGCAGTCTGCACGCGCAGGTTGATCATGCAAACTGCGCATGCAAACCGCGCGTGCAACCTGCGCGCGCAACCTTCTTAAGCGCCCAGATCCGCGAGCGGATGAACTTCGCTGCGCCAGGGCGACGCGAGAAAATGCTGCACGCTTTCGGGCCGCACTTCGGGCAGCGTGGCCGGTGCCCAGCGCGGCGTGCGGTCCTTGTCCACAAGATGCGCGCGCACGCCCTCGCAGAAATCCCCCTCTTCGATCGCGCGCGACACAATCCCGAGTTCCATGCGGAAGCTCTCCGCGAGCGTCAACTGGCGGCCGCGCAACAGCGCTTCGCGCGTGACTTCGAGCATCGTCGGCGAATAGTGCGTGAGTGCGTCGAGCGTCGTGCGGCGCCATGCCTGCGCGTCGGCCGGTGCGGCTTCGTCGGCGAGATCCGTCTGCAACGCGTGGACGATCTGCTCGACCGTCCGGCGCCGCGTGAAGTACTGCTCGATCAGCGGCGCGTGCGCGGCGAGCGCGGCGGGCTGTGCATCGTGGCACGGCGCGTCGAACACGCGGCGCAGCATCGCGTTCACGCCGCCTTCCATCGACGCCTGCGCGAGCCGCGCTTCGAATCCGTCGATCCATTCGCCCGGCACGCAGATATCGGCAAGACTGCAGTGGAGCGCGTCCGCACCGGACAGCGTCACGCCGGTCAGGCCCACGTAGAGTTCCATCTCCTCCGGCATCGACGCCAGGAAATGCGTCGCACCGACATCGGGCAGCAGGCCGATGCGCGTCTCCGGCATCGCGATCTTCGTGCGCGAGGTCGCGACCCGCAGCGTCGCGGCCTGGCCGAGCCCCATGCCGCCGCCCATCGTCACGCCGTCGAGCAGCGCGACGACAGGCTTGGAAAACGTGTGCAGCGCGTAATCGAGCCGGTATTCGTCGACGAAGAACTGCCGCCAGCCCGTCTCGCCGAGCACCTCGCCTTGCCGCGCCAGCTGGTACAGCGCACGCACGTCGCCGCCCGCGCAAAAGCCTTTCGAACCGGCGCCGTTGAGGACCATCGCGACGATTTCGTCGTCGGCGCGCACGCGCTCGATCACGGCCGCGAGATCCCGCACCATCGCGTGCGAAAGCGCATTGAGCGCGGCGGGACGATTGAGCGTCACGATCGCGACGCGGTTGACGACGCGATACAGCACTTCAGCTTCCTGAGCGGTCTGCATGGAAGCGGGTGTTGCACTCATTAGTTAATTCTCCGTTTCTATATGCCAGCGCGGTTTGCGCTTTTCGAGGAATGCATTGACGCCTTCGCGCTGATCGGGGGAATCGAACAGATCCACAAAGCGTTCGCGCTCCAGCGCCAACGCCGCGCCGCGCGGCACGCCGTGGCGCGCCTGATGAATCAGCGTCTTGCTGAATGTGACGGCCTGCGGACTCTGCAAGGCCACGCGCGCGGCCATCGCCACCGCGGCTTCGCGCGCGCCGCCGGTCGCGACGACCTCTTCGACGAGGCCGATGCGCAGCGCCGTCGCCGCATCCACGCGCTCGCCGGTGAGAATGATGCGCTTGGCCCAGCCCTCGCCCACGAGCCAGGGCAGCGTTTGCGTGCCGCAGCCGCACGGCAGCAGGCCCACGCTGGCCTCGGGCAGCGCCATCTGCGCGTGAGATTCGGCGATGCGGATATCGCAGGCCAGCGCGCATTCGAGGCCGCCTCCCATCGCATAGCCGTTGATGGCGGCAATCACGACGGGCCGCGCGTTCTGGAGCGTTTCGAACGCCGTGCCGAACGCGCGGGCCGCTTCGCGCGCCACGTCGCGCTTGCCGTCGGCGAACTGATTGAGGTCGGCGCCCGCGCTGAAGAACTTCGGCCCGCTGCCCGTGATGACCACGGCGCGCACCTTGTGCTGCACGTTGAACGCCTCGACGACTTGTTGCAGCTGCAACAGACCGTCGACGGTGAACGCGTTCGCAGGCGGACGCGTGAGCGTAATGACGGCGACTGCACCATCATGCGCGTATTCGAATTCGATCATGCGTGATACTCCGGTCGGAATTAGCGCAGTTCGGGGAAGTCTTCTTCCCAGTACTCGTCGGGCAAGCGCGCAGTGTCGGCGGGGCGGTCCATTTCGCGGCGACGCAGCTCCACGCGACGGATCTTGCCAGAGATCGTCTTGGGCAGCTCGCTGAACTGCAGGCGGCGAATCCGCTTGTACGGCGCAAGCTTTTCGCGCGAGAAGCGAAACACTTCGCGCGCGAGATCGGGCCCGGCCTCATAGCCGTTGCGCACGATCACGAAGGCCTTCGGCACCGAAAGACGCAGCGCATCGGGACTCGGCACGACGGCTGCCTCGGCAATCGCCTCGTGCTCGATCAGCACGCTCTCCAGTTCGAACGGGCTCAGCCGGTAGTCGGATGACTTGAACACATCGTCGGCGCGGCCGACGTACACGTAGTAACCGTCTTCGCGGCGCATGGCGACATCGGATGTGTGGTAGTAGCCGTTGCGCATCGCGTATTCGGTTGCGTTCGCATTGTTCGCATAGCCCGTCATGAGCCCGAGCGGCCGTTGCGCGAGCGGCAGCGCGATCTCGCCTTCGGTCGCGAGCTGGTCGTCGGGATCGACGAGTTCGACGCGATAGCCCGGCAGCGGGCGGCCCATCGACCCGGGCACGACGGGCTGGCCCGGCGAATTGCCGATCTGGCAGGTGGTTTCGGTCTGGCCGTAGCCGTCGCGGATCGTGATATTCCAGGCGTGGCGCACGCGCTCGATAATCTCGGGATTGAGCGGCTCGCCCGCGCCGATGATCTCGCGCAGCTTCACCGGATACGTCGCGAGCGGCTCCTGCACGAGCATGCGCCACACCGTGGGCGGCGCGCACAGCGTGGTCACGCCGCATTGCACGAGCGCGTTCAGCGTGTCTTTCGGCACGAAGCGCGCGTAGTTGTAGACGAACACGCAGGCCTGCGCGTTCCAGGGCGCGAAAAAGCAACTCCACGCGTGCTTGGCCCAGCCCGGCGAGCTGATGTTCCAGTGCACGTCGCCGGGCATGAGGCCGATCCAGTACATCGTCGACAGATGGCCGACCGGGTAGCTCTGGTGCGTGTGCTCGACGAGTTTCGGTTTCGATGTCGTGCCCGAGGTGAAGTAGAGCAGCATCGGATCGCTCGCGCGCGTCGGGCCATCGGGTACGAACGTGGCGTTCGCTTCGCTGGCGCACGAGAGATCGATCCAGCCGTCGCGCTGCGCGCCGACCGAGATACGCTTCACGTTGGCTGCGAGCGCATCGAATTTACCGAGTTCCGCCGCATCGACGATGACGTAACGCGCGCCGCCCGTTTCTACGCGCTCGCGCACGTCGTCGGGCGAAAGCTGCGTGGTGGCGGGCAAGACCACGGCGCCGAGCTTCATCGCCGCGAGCATGACGTCCCAGAGTTCGACGCGGTTCGGCAGCATGAGCAGCAGGCGGTCGCCGCGCACGACGCCGTGTTCGCGCAGGAAGTTCGCCGCGCGCGAAGAGCGCTCGGACATCTGCGCGAACGAAAGACGCGTGCCGCCGCCGGCTGGATCGTCGACGATCCACAGGGCCGGGTTATCGTTGCCGCGCGCCATGACGTCGAAGTAATCGAGCGCCCAGTTGAACGTATCGAGCTTCGGCCATGCGAATTCGCTGTATGCGCGCGCGTAGTCGGTGCGGTGGCGCAGCAGCAGGTCGCGTGCGTCGAGAAAGGCTTGCGCGGAAGGGGTAAAACCGGTCATCGTCGTCTCCTGTCGACCAGAGTTGGCGCTTTAGCGCTTACTCTGATCCCATGCAAAGCTGTCGACCGGAGTTAGCGCTTCAGCACTTACTCCGGTCCCATGCAAAGCTGTCGCTTATAAATTCCTCTACCGTACTTCACCTGCTACTTCGCAATCCTTCCCACTTAAAGCTGCCGCGCAATCACCATGCGCTGCACCTCACTGGTGCCTTCATAAATCTGCGTGATGCGCGCATCGCGGTAGTGGCGCTCCACCGGGTAATCATTGAGGAACCCATAACCGCCGTGAATCTGGATCGCGTGCGAGCACACTTCCTCGGCCATTTCGGACGCGTAGAGCTTCGCCTGCGACGCCTCCGAAAGACACGGCTTGCCGAGCGTGCGCAGCCGCGCCGCGTGATGCACGAGAAGGCGAGCGGCGTTGATCTGCGTGTGCATGTCGGCGAGCATGTTCGCCACGCTCTGGTGCCGCACGAGCGGTTCGCCGAATTGCACGCGCTCGTGCGCGTAATTGCGCGCCGCGTCGAACGCCGCACGCGCGATGCCGAGCGCCTGCGCTGCAATGCCGATGCGTCCGCCTTCGAGATTCGACAGCGCGATCTTCAAGCCCTCGCCGCGCTGGCCGAGCAGATTGGCTTCAGGAATCGTGCAGTGATCGAGCGTGATCGGGCAGGTGTCGGAAGCGCGAATGCCCATCTTCTTCTCGGTCGGGCCGACGTTGAAGCCCGGCGTATCGGTCGGGACGATGAAGGCGGAAATGCCGCGCTTGCCCGCGTCGGCATCGGTGACGGCAAACACGATCGCGACCTGCGCACGCGAGCCGTTCGTGACGAACTGCTTGTTGCCGTCGAGTACCCACTGGCCGTCGATCAACTGCGCGCGCGTGCGCAGATTGTTGGCCTCGGAGCCGGCCTGCGGCTCGGTCAGGCAGAACGCGCCAATCATCTCGCCAGCGGCGAGCTTGCGCAGATAGCGGTCCTTCTGCGCTTCGGTGCCGTACTTCAGGATCGGCCCGCAGCCCACCGAGTTGTGCACGCTCACCAGCGTCGCGCATGACGCGCAACCCGCAGCGATCTCCTCCATCGCGAGCGCATAAGCCACGTAGTCGGTGTACGAGCCGCCCAGCTCCTGCGGCACGATCATGCCGAGAAAGCCCAGCTCGCCCAACTGCTTCACGATCTCGTCGGGCAGCTTGCCGTCGCGATCCCATTGCGCTGCATTCGGCGCAAGACGCTCGGTCGCGAAGTCGCGCGCGGCGTCGCGGATCATCCGTTGATCTTCGGTGTAGAACTCGTCCATCTCTGTCTCCTTCCTGTCTCTGCGCACGTCTTTGCACACGGCGCGCGTGCTGCATTGCGGCGAAACACGCGGCCCGCCGTGCGGGCTGCGCTCACTGTCGCGCCCCGCGCGCACGATTGCAACGCTTGAGAAAAGTGTAGGCATCCGCGCGACGGCGTTCCATGTCCGCCACGATCAAACTCGTTGATCGGATTTACCATATTATTTCCGGCAACCCTTCAGGAGATGCATTTCGTGCCGAACGCGAAACAGATCAAGCTGAGCGAAAAAGGCACCATCGCGATGAGTCTCGTCAACGAGACGCTCGCGCTGGCGCGCGAGCGCACGCTCGACGTCGCGCCCATCCTCGAGGCCGCGGGCATTGCGCGGGCCGCGCTCATAACGCCTCGGGCGCGCGTGAGCGCCGCGCAATACGGCGCGCTGTGGCTGGGGATCGCGCACGCGCTCGACGACGAATTCTTCGGCCAGGACTCGCATGCGATGAAGAGCGGAAGCTTCGTCGCGATGACGCACGCGGCGCTCACCGCGCGCACCGGCCGCCAGGCGCTGCAGCGCGCGGTGGGCTTCATGCGGCTCATGCTCGACGACCTGGCCGGTCACGTCGATATCGACGCGGCGCGCGTACGCATTGCGTTCGTCCATCGCGAAGGCACGGCCACGCCGACGATCTTCGCGTACGCGACGTGGTTCATCCTCGTCTACGGGCTCGTGTGCTGGCTGGTGGGGCGGCGCATTCCGCTCATCGCCGCGCGTTTTCGCTGCGCGGCGCCGGATGCGGTGGACGAATACCGGCTCATGTTCTGCGACGACATGACGTTCGGCGAGGACGCCTCGTACGTCGACCTGTCACCGGCTTTTCTCGACCTGCCCGTAATCCAGACGCCCGGTTCGGCGCGCGCGTTCCTGCGCAACGCGCCGGGCAACTTCGTCGTGAAGTACCGCAATCCGGGTTCGTTCGCGGCACGCGTGCGCCGGGCGCTGCGCGCGCTTCCGGCCACGGCGTGGCCCGACGCCGACACGATCGCCCGGCGCCTGAACGTCGCGCCCGCCACACTGCGGCGGCGGCTCAAACAGGAGGGCCACAGTTGCCAGTCGATCAAGGACGCATTGCGGCGCGACCTGGCGATCGCTGCGCTGCAGGATTCGCGCCGCTCGGTCGCGGATGTCGCCGCAGCCGTGGGTTTCGCCGAGCCGAGCGCGTTCCACCGCGCCTTTCGCAAGTGGACGGGCATGCGTCCGGCAGACTATCGGCTGGCGCGCCAGCGGACCGTCGTGCAACGCCCTGACGACGCCTGACTCGCGCTGCGGCTTCATGCTTGCAAACCGGCTCGCAAGCCACGCTGCCGCCCCCGGAACGGCGCGCTGTGCGCTCCTGCCTGGGCACGCCGCATCCGCCTTGATTTCTTTGATTTAAATCAACAACGTCTATACTTTTAGGGGTAATCCCTAATACAAAAGGCGTAACCATGACCTCGCTCTCTCGCATCACGCTCGCCGTGCTGGTGGCAGCCGGCGCGGCGGCTTCGACGGCTGCGCTGGCGCAGCCTGCCGGCTCCCAGGCTCCTCTGACACGCGCCCAGGTCCAGGCCGATCTGGTCGACTGGCTTCAGGCAGGCTATGACCCGCTCGACTGGATCCACTACCCGGCCAATGCACAACGCGCGGGCGCCATCGTGGCGCAGCGTCGCGCCGAACGCGCCGCCGGGGGCCAGGCGCAGATGCAACCGCAGCAATAACACCCGCCCCCTCGACATCACGTCTCTCATCGCTGGCGCGTGGCTCGCACCGCGCGCCAGTGCATCCTGAAAGCCCCGCACGACATCGCCCGGCAGCGCCGCAGTCGCCTCCACCCGCCGCCCGCGCTGACGCACCTGCGCCACGCACATCGACGGATTTCGGCACCGCGACTGTCAAGCTTGTTTACAATCCCGCCCGGAACCGACTGTTTCCGGTCTCCGCGACGCCCTCGCCGCACATTCGCGCGGGCGCCGATCTCCACAACAAGACCATCCGCTCGACACTCAAAGGCTCAATCCTCATGGACGCCATCAAGCGCTATTTCGGCTTCGAGGAAGCAGGCACCGACCTGCGTACCGAAATCCTCGCCGGGATCACCACCTTCCTTACGATGGCTTACATCATCTTCGTCAATCCGGCCATCCTCGGCGATGCCGGCATGCCGAAGGAATCGGTGTTCGTCGCCACCTGCCTGGTCGCGGCAATCGCGTCGATCATCATGGGCCTCTACGCGAACTACCCGATCGCGCTCGCGCCTGGCATGGGCCTGAACGCCTATTTCGCCTACACCGTCGTCAAGGGCATGGGCTTCACGTGGCAAGCGGCGCTCGGCGCCGTGTTCATTTCAGGGTGTCTGTTCTTCATCGTGACGCTGCTGCGCGTGCGCGAAGCCATCATCAACGGCATTCCGCATTCGATCCGCGTTTCGATCACTGCCGGTATCGGTCTCTTTCTCGCGCTCATCTCGCTCAAGAACGCCGGGATCGTCACGGGCAACCCGGCCACGCTCGTCACGCTCGGCAATCTGCACGATCCGCACACGATCCTCGCGATCATCGGCTTCTTCGCGATCGTCACGCTCGACGTGCTGCGCGTGCGCGGCGCAATCCTGATCGGCATCGTGGGCGTGACCATCCTCTCGTTCTTCTTCGGCGGCAACGCGTTCCACGGCGTCTTCTCCGCGCCGCCGTCGATTGCGCCGACGTTCCTGCAGCTCGACGTGCGCGCCGCGCTCTCGACGGGCGTGCTCAACGTGATCCTCGTGTTCTTCCTCGTCGAACTGTTCGACGCCACCGGCACGCTGATGGGCGTCGCCAACCGCGCGGGGCTGCTCGTGCACGGCAAGATGCACCGCCTGAACCGCGCGCTGCTCGCCGACAGCACGGCGATTCTCGCGGGCTCGATGCTCGGCACGTCGTCGACGACGGCGTACATCGAAAGCGCCTCGGGTGTGCAGGCGGGCGGCCGCACCGGCGTCACCGCGCTGACCGTGGCCGTGCTGTTCCTCGCGTGCCTGTTCGTCGCGCCGCTCGCGGGCGTCGTGCCCGGCTACGCGACCGCACCCGCGCTGCTCTACGTGTCGTGCCTGATGATGCGCGAGATCGCCGCGCTCGACTGGGAAGACGCCACCGAAGCCGTGCCCGCCGTGCTGACCGCGCTCACGATGCCGTTCACGTATTCGATCGCCGATGGCGTGGCGTTCGGCTTCATCTCGTACGGCGCGCTGAAGCTGCTGACCGGCCGCGTGCGCGGGGTCAAGCCGATCGTGTGGATCATCGCGGCGGTGTTCCTGTTCCGCTTCTTCTATCTGAAGGCCTGAAAAGCACACCGTGTCGCTGGCGCCGCGCACGTCACCCGGCGCCAGTCCGCATCGCTGCGGCGCATGATCTGAGCGCACGTCCAGACGCACGTCCAAGGGCACAACCAGGCGCACAGCAGCAAAACCGGGCGCGCGGCCCGGCATGAATGAAGATCACGAGAGGATGCGCGCCGCGACGCGCGCGCCGTGGGTCAAAGGCGGCTCAAAAAGCGGCTGAAGAAGCGGCGCAAAACACGGCTCAAGTAGCGGCGATATTGGCCTGCACGAAACGGACATAACCGCTACGCAATACGCGGCACCGTGCATCGGTTTCCGACAACAGCCGACGCGCGACGGCTTCGATGCGGTCGCGATGGTTGTCGAACGCGTGGAGCATGTCTTCGGCTCGGGGCGATGCTGCGCCGAAATGATCTTCCAGCGCCGCCGACGTGATCGTGCACTCCACTCTCTGCCCATCGATCATCGCCGGAAACGCCAACGTCAAGTCGGGCCCCGAATACTCGGGGACTACCTTCGGAAAAATGATCTGCATGGGCGAGGCCTTCGGTTGAGGTTGGGCGGGCCGCGCGGCTGTTGCCCCTCCCCTGACGCGCGCGGAATCTCATCAGCCGCCATCAGTTCGTGTCTCGAGCGACACGTTTGCGCCGGTTGATTGGATTTACTTTAGACGACTTCACACGGGCCGCAAGGCCGACGTTGTCGCAGTCGGGAAATCACGCGCCCGGCCCCGCTTCTTACACGCTTCCTGGCCGCGCGTTTGCCGCATCGCAGCGAAATACCGTCGCGCGCGACCGCACGTTACGTTTCGCGATGCCGCTGCTGATGCTGCTGATCTTCGATGTCCGTCGGGTACAGGGTCAGCATCACGACGAACGCAACGACGCTCGCCCCAATGGTTGCCGCGCCATACAAGACGACGTTGCTCAGGTCGAAGAACAGCCCGTGAAGCACCAGTGCCACGCCGAACAGCGCGGCGAACGTGGCGAGCGTCGCCCCCACAATCCTCAATTCACCATGCACCATGATGTACTCCGTCAAACGGAGCCCGCCGCGGTCCATCGGCCGCCGCCGGGGCGCGAGACCGCTACGCGCTTGTCTCCATCCTGGCACTCGCGCGATTGAACGCAAGCGGAATCTGCGGGTTCGCCGGGGGGATCGACGCTGGTCAGCAATCCTGAATCAGGATGCGGTGCAAAACCGCGCGGCGCGACGTTCCACGACGTGCTGCATCGCAACGCAGCAAGTGAGTGCAATTTGGTTTACTTGCCGCCGTGCGGGCAGGCTGCGGGCCAGCTGTGTGTCAACTGCTGGCCAGGTTAAGCTTGGCGAATCCTCTAGCGCTCGCATGCCATGGCCTCTGCCCAGGAACTCAAACGCTTCAGGCGCAATCTCGCCGACGAACTCGATAGCGCCGCCGTCTACGACACGCTGTCTGCCGTCGAGCAGGACACGGGGCGCCGCAAGATCTTCGCCGAACTCGCCGCGTCCGAGCGCGAGCATGCGCGCGTGTGGCTCGACAAGCTCGCGGTCAACGGCGTGCATCCGCGGCCGCATCGGCGCAGCGCGAAAACGCGGCTGCTCCAGGCGCTCACGCGCGTATTCGGCCCGTCGATCGTGCTGCCGACCGTCGCCGCCGCCGAATACGCCGACCGCGACCGCTACGCGCACGAACCGGGCGCCGAAAAGCTCTCCGCGCAGGAACAGCAGCACGCGGCGATCGTGCAGTCGTTCGTCGCGGCCAGGACCGCGCGCAAGCGCCCGAAAGGCGAGCAGATCGCCGCCGCCGAGTCGTGGCACAAGGGCGCGACCTCGGGCAACGATCTGCGCGCCGCCGTACTCGGCGCCAACGACGGACTCGTCTCGAACTTCTGCCTCATCATGGGCGTCGCGGGCGCGGGCAGCGCCAACCACACGATCCTGCTCACGGGGCTTGCCGGGCTTGTGGCGGGCGCGTGTTCGATGGCACTCGGCGAATGGCTGTCGGTCACCAACGCGCGTGAGCTCGCGCGCACGCAGCTCGCGCGGGAAGCCGACGAACTCGAGCACACGCCCGACGCCGAACGCCACGAACTCGCGCTGATTTACCAGGCAAAGGGCATCGACGCCGACGAATCGCGGCGCGTCGCCGCGCAGATCATGCGGAACCGCGATCAGGCGCTCGACACGCTCGCGCGCGAAGAACTGGGCATCGATCCGAAGGAACTGGGCGGCAATCCGTGGTCGGCGGCGGCGGTGTCGTTTTGTCTCTTTTCGCTCGGCGCGGCGTTCCCCACCGCCGCATTTCTATGGGCGCGCGGTACGTCGGCCATCGTGCAGTCGGTCGTACTGAGCGCAATTGGGCTCGCGGCAGTCGGCGTGTTCACGTCGCTTTTTAATGGGCGCAGCGCGACGTTTTCCGCGTTGCGGCAGATCGTGATCGGGCTCGTCGCGGCGGCGTTTACCGCGGGCGCGGGCCGGTTGTTGGGCGTGTCGATCTCGTGAGCGCGGACGATTGCAAGCGCACACCGCGCGTACGCATCGAGCCGCTCGGCGTGACGTTCGAGGCGCCGCCGGAACTCACGTTGCTGGAGGCGGCGCGCCTCGCCGGCATCCGCCTGCCGCGCATGTGCCGCAACGGCACGTGCAGGACGTGCATGTGCCGCGTCGTGAGCGGCGAAGTCCGCTTTACGATCGAATGGCCGGGGCTGAGCCGCGAGGAGAAAGCCGAAGGCTACATCCTGACCTGCGTGGCAATCGCGCAGACCGACCTCGTGCTCGACGTGCCGGACGCAACGTTATCGTGACGTTGCGTTGCAATAACGGTTCGAGCCGCCGAAAACAAAAATAAAAATCCGCGGTGCAAGCCGTGGATTATCGCTAAACGACAGCCCCGGGACGCACACGTCCCGGCAACGCTCTTCCATTTCGCAAGCGTATTACGCGCTTAAACATACGCTCCCTTCGATTCGTACGATGAATACCTGAGGCGACTGTTGTCGCCGCACGAATACTGAATTCGTTTTCCAGGTATTTACCCTGATCACGCGAACCCCTACATTGACGCCATGGCCAGCGCAATACCACTGCAATACGCCGAGGCCACTCACAAAATATATTGGAGGTAGCGTCATGAAATCGATTCTCAAGGCCGCCGTGGTTGCCGCAGTGCTCACCGTTCCGGCTCTTTCGTTCGCCCAGCAACAACAACCCGTGACCCGCGCACAGGTACGCGCCGAACTCGTGCAACTGCGCGCCGCTGGCTACAACCCGAACGACTGGATGCACTATCCAGACAATATCCAGGCCGCGGAAGCGAAGATCAACGCCCAGCGCGCTGCGACCGCTTTTGGTCCGTCGACGAACGGTACGTCGCAATCGGGCCAGTAACCGACTTGAATTGAACGGGCCTTGGCATAAGCCTGAGGCACGCAAACAATCAGGCCCGCCCTCGCGAGAGAGGCGGGCCTGATTGTTTTCAGCCTGTGCATTCGTGCAGGCAGTTTTTTACGCGGTTAGCGCCTGCCACGGCCGCCGCGTCCACCGCGTCCGCCGCCCCACCAATCGTGGTCTCCACCGCCATGCCAACCGCCGCCGCCCCAAATGCCGACGTCCACGGTCCCGTAGGCAGGCGCGTAGCCGTAGTAACCGGGATATGGCTGTCCATAGCCGTAGCCATAGTCATAACCGGGCGCGACCACACACCCGCTCAGCAGCGCAATCGCGCCTGCGATAAAGACGATCTTGATCATTGCTCACCCCCCTTTCTATGCGTAAGAAAACAGAGGCGCTATTAAGTTCTGACAGAATTGTTAGCCGCCATTACACGTGTCATGGCGGCTTTTACAGCCACTCATGATCGGCGCTTGCCGAATGCCGCGTCGATCTTTCGGTCGGTGTGGAACTGGCTGAGTGAATAGACGGCCCAGATAGCAGCCGGAATCCAGCCGATCAGCGTGATCTGGAGAATCAGGCAGATCACGCCCGCCAGCGGACGGCCAATCGTGAAAAACAGCAACCAGGGCAAGAAGATCGCGATCAGAAGACGCATGGTCGTGAGCGCCGCGCAGGGCGAAGTTCAGGTTTCAGTTGACGGGTGCAAAGCGCGGCACCAGTCCACCTTCGTGTTCGACGAGTTCGAAGAACACCGAAGCTGGCCGCGTCCAGATCGTGCCGTTCGCCGCGCGGTACACGATCATCGTGACCGACGGGTCGGATTCGAGCGTCGCCTCGCAGACGAGTTCGTAGACGCCACCCTTGTAGTGCCGGTACCGCACCATTGTGTTCCCCTCGTGGAATGCGCAAGGCGTGTTTGCGCGACTTCACTAGTTTAGCAACGGATCACGCGGCGAATCGGGACAACATCGCGTTTGGGCGCTGCGGCAACGCGACCGTGCGCGGCAGCAGGCGTACACCGCCGACGCCCACTGCCGCGCATTTCTGCGCATTTCGGCGTGCTTTCCGCATGCTTGCGATCCCGGCGCGCCGTGGTTACAGTTTGAGCCGGCTGCCCGGCACTGCTGGCGGCGTGCGCTGGCCGCGCAGCGGCCACCCGACTTCACACTGCATGACAAATCGCACGAGCTTATGGAATTCGATGTCATCGTTCTCGGCGCCGGCATTGTTGGCGTAAGTGTGGCGCTGCATCTGCAGGACCGCGGCCGCCGCGTGGCGCTCGTGGACCGGCGCGGTCCGGGCGAAGAAACGAGCTTCGGCAACGCGGGACTCATCGAGCGCTCGTCGGTGGTGCCGTACGGTTTTCCGCGCGACATCGGCACGCTGCTACGCCATGCGCGCAACCGCTCAACCGATCTCTACTGGGACTATCGCGCCCTGCCGTCGTACGCGACGTGGCTCGCGCGCTTCTGGTGGGAATCGTCGCCGCAGCGCCACGCGGCTGCTTCGCGGGACATGCTGCCGCTCATCGAGCGCAGCGTTGCCGAGCACGACGCACTGGTCGCGCGCGCCGACGCGGCGTCGCTCGTCCGCGCAAGCGGCTGGCTGCAGGCGTATCACACGGGCCGGCGCTTCGAACTCGAAGCGGCACTGGCAGAGCGCCGGGCACGCGATCATGGCCTGCAAGTGCGCGTGCTCGACGCAGCGGCCTTGCGCGCGCACGAGCCGAGTCTTGCACCGGGCCTCGCGGGCGCGCTGCACTGGCTCGATCCGAAAACGGTCGTCAATCCCGGCGAACTCGTCGCGCGTTATGCGCGCCTCTTTGCTGCCGAAGGCGGCACGCTCGCCATCGGCGACGCCACGACGTTGCGCCGCGCAGGCGACGCGTGGAGCGTGCAGACGGAGCAGGGCGAACTGGCCGCGCGCGAGGCGGTCGTGGCGCTCGGCCCATGGTCGGACACCGTGTTCGAACCGCTCGGCTATCGCATTCCGCTGCGCGCGAAGCGCGGCTATCACATGCACTACCGGCCCGAACGCGAGGCGCTCTCCGCGCCGGTCGTCGACAGCGAATTCGGCTACGCCATCGCGCCCATGCAGCAAGGCGTGCGGCTCACCACCGGGGTCGAACTCGCCCGGCGCGGCACGGCCCCGACCGGCGTCCAGCTTGCGCGCGCGGAGGCGATTGCCAGGCCGCTGTTCGGCCTTGGGGAGCGCCTCGACCCGCAACCGTGGCTCGGCATGCGGCCCTGCACGCCCGACATGCGCCCCGTGATCGGCCCTGCGCCGCGCCATCCCGGCCTCTGGTTCGCGTTCGGCCACAATCATCACGGACTCACGCTCGGTCCCGTGACGGGCCGCCTGCTCGCGGAGATGATGACGCACACGCCCACCTTCACGGATCCACGACCCTGGCGAGCGGAACGCTTCGACTGAGATTTCCCCGATGGTTGCGGTGTCACGCAACTTCCATGCAGCGGCCAATGGCATTCGATCATCTGCGCTCGCGCAACATCTCGATACATGCCATATCGCAAACTCCACCGCGATCGCCGGGGAACGCTACATCGAGATCTGGAATCCCCCGGAGGCGCGCATGCCCGGGGTGCATTCCCCCGCGCCCGGCAAAATGTGCCACGCGCACCACGGCCCGAAACGCAAGCTCGCCTCCGTGGATCATCCGGTCACGCGCAGGGTTGTCGAGCCCGCGTCGCGCGCACCGGCGCCGCGCGCCCGGGCAACGCCTCGCAGCACCGCGCCCGGGCATCACCTCACGCCATTCATCGAGCCGCAGATCGGCCCGGACGGTAACGTGGTGCAGGTCAGTTACGGCGCGAGCGCGCACCGCCAGTCGGACGTGCGCCACTAGCTGTCCCGGTATGGCCCGGCACCGTGCTGTGCAATGCAGCACGGTGCAGCAATCCGTGGCTGCGCAACGTCCGCCACCGCACGCACGGAGCAACATCGGGCAAGTCCGCCGGGGCCGCTCGTACGCCACCCCACAGACGCCGGGCGGCCCGTGGACGACATTGAATCCGGACACGCAACTCGCCTCACCCTGATCATTTCGCCGACCGTTCCAGTCCGCCCGTGATTTGCCTGCGACGAAAGCCTGGTTCCGCCCGCACGCGCGGCCCGATGCGTACGTGTCTGCGCCGCCCAGTTTGCGCGCCGCCCGGACCGCAAGCAGAGATCGATCGCCATGAACACAGTTTTCCGCTACAAGGGCTACGACATCGCCCCGGCAGCGCAGCGCCTGCCAAACGGCCTGTACGCGGCCAACCTGACCATCGGCACACAGCCGGACGACGCCCGCTCGTTCGATGCGCTCGACTACTTCTTCGACGAAGCGAACGCACTTGCCTACGCGTACCGCTGGGCGTGCATGTGGATCGACGAGCAACGACACTGCGCCTGACGCAATACGCTTCCTGACCGTTGTGACAGAATGGCCTTCACATCGTGAGAACAGTACGTCGAGGAGAACGACCGCATGACGTGGACTGTCGACAAGCAGATCGCGCTCACCGCGACGCAAGCCGTCGAAGCGATCCAGTCAGGCCAGTTGAAGGCCGCCGAATATGCCGCCACGCTGCTCGCGCGCGCACAGGCGCTCGCGAATCTCAATGCGCTCACCGTGCTCGACGTCGAAGGCGCACTGGCCGCCGCGCGCCGCATCGACGCACTCGGCGCGAGCGAGCGTGCGCGCCTGCCGCTGGCCGGGCTGCCCATCATCGTGAAGGACAACATCAACACGCGCGGCCTGCAAACGTCGGCGGCCACGCCCGCACTCGAAGGCTTCATGCCCGCGCGACATGCGCCCTCGGTGCAGCGGCTCGTCGATGCCGGCGCCGTCCTGCTCGGCAAGGCCAACATGCACGAGCTGGCGTTCGGCATCACGAGCACGAATCTGAGCCCAGCGGCGGGGCCCGTGCGCAATCCCTACGATTGGAAACGGATCCCCGGCGGATCGTCGGGCGGCACTGCCGCCGCCATCGCCGCACGCATCGCGCCCGCCGGACTCGGCACCGACACGGGCGGCTCGACGCGCATTCCCGCCGCACTGTGCGGCATCGTCGGACTGCGGCCGTCCGTCGGCGACGGCGGCACGCAGCGGCGCTATCACGATCCGCAAGCCGTCGTGCCCATCAGCCACACGCGCGACACGGTCGGGCCGATGGCGCGCACCGTCGCCGACGTGACGCTGCTCGACGGCGTCATCACAGGTCACGGTCCGCTTGCGCACGCAACGGTCGCGAACCTGCGCATCGGGTTGCCCGCGCCGCTCTGGGCAGGGCTCGAGCGCGCGCTGGAAGACGCGGTGCGCAAGGCGCTCGGCAAGCTCGAAGCGGCCGGCGTAACGTTCGTGCCCGTCGAAATGAGCGATCTGCTCGCGCTCAACGAACGCGTGAGCAGCGCGCTCGCGCTGCACGAACCGATCGAGGATCTGCACGCGTGGCTCGTGGCGAACCACGCGCCGGTCCAGTGCGTCGCCGGGGTGGCGGCGCGCATCGCCAGCCCGGACGTGCGCGCGGCCTACGATGCCGTGCTCGCCGACCGGCGCGGCGGCGACTATCAAACGGCGATCTCGGTCTGGCGCCCGCAGCTGCAACTGCTCTACGCGCAGACGTTTGCCGCCAGCGGACTCGACGCACTGCTGTTCCCGACCACACGTCTCGCCGCGGTGCCCATCGACGAGATGAACGGCTCGTCGCGCGTTTCCATCGACGGGGCCGCGCCCATCGACGAGATGAACGCCTACCTGCGCAATACCGATCCGGCCAGCAACGCCGGGATTCCGGGGCTTGCGCTGCCTGCCGGGCTCGCCTACGGGCGGCTGCCCGTGGGCCTCGAACTCGACGGGCCGCTCGGCAGCGACCGGCGCCTGCTCGCAATCGGGCTGGCATTCGAGCAGATTCTCGGCACCCTGCCCGCACCCAGGATTTGACGCGCGGCGGCACGCGGACCGGCATCGCCATCCCGAAGCGCCGCGCTTCACGTCCCGTTCACGCACCCTTCGGCCCCTCACGCCCCGCCGCAGCGCGCCTTGCGCCCGCTCAACCGCGCCCCCATTGAATCGGCGCGACACATTGACCCTACCGGCGTCACGCCGCCGCCCCGTGCGCACCCGGAGGGGTACAATGCGAATCGTTCGCATTCTAATTAATTGCACTCCTTCATCATGCGTCTGACAGACCTCTCCAGAGGCACCACAGCCTACGTCGAGCGCGTTGACGACGCGCATGAACGCGACCCCATCGCCCAGCGCCTGCGCGATCTCGGCTTCGTGCCGGGCGAGCCGGTCCGCGTCGTCGCCCAGGCCCCCTGGAGCGCCGATCCGCTGCTCGTGCAGATCGGCTCGACGCGCTTCGCGCTGCGCCGCGCCGAAGCACAACGCGTGAGCGTTCATGAGGCGAGTGCATCGTGAGTCAGGCCTCACTGCGCATCGCCCTCGTCGGCAATCCCAACTGCGGCAAGACCGCACTGTTCAACCTGCTCACCGGCGCACGCCAGAAGGTGGCCAACTACGCGGGCGTCACCGTCGAGCGCAAGGAAGGCCGCTTCGCGACGCCCTCGGGCCGCAAGGTCCAGCTGCTCGATCTGCCCGGCGCATACAGCTTCGACTCGACGAGCCCCGACGAGCGCGTCACGCGCGACGTGCTGCTCGGCCGCTATCCGGGCGAAGCCGTGCCGGACCTCGTGGTCTGCGTTGCGGACGCAACGAACCTGCGCCTGCATCTGCGCTTCGTGCTCGAAGTCAAGCGGCTCGGCCGCCCGGCCGTGCTCGCGCTGAACATGATGGACGCCGCGAAGCGGCGCGGCGTGACCGTCGACGTGGCCGAACTCTCGCGCCTGCTCGGCATGCCGGTGGTCGAAACCGTGGCGGTGCAGCGCGGCGGCGCCGAGGCGCTGATCGATCTGCTCGACCGCACCGATGCGCAAGCCGCGAACGGCGGCGCGCGCCCCGAGGACACGGACGATCTGCACGCCACCGTGCGCAGCATCCTCGCGGCGGCGGTGACGATGCCGCGCGCCACCGACGCGCGCGACGACGCCCTCGACCGCTGGACGCTGCATCCGGTCTTCGGTCCGCTGATCCTCGCGGTCGTGATGTTCCTCGTGTTCCAGGCGGTCTACTCGCTCGGCAAGCCGCTCACCGATGCGATCGGCGACGCCTTCACGTGGCTCGGCGCCGCGACGGGCGCCGTGCTGCCCGAGGGGCCGCTGCGCAGCCTCTTGACCGATGCGATCTTCAGCGGGGTCGGCACGGTGCTCGGCTTCCTGCCGGAAATTCTCGTGTTGTTCTTCTTCATCCTCGTCCTTGAGGAATCGGGCTATCTGCCGCGCGCGGCATTCCTGCTCGACCGCGTGATGGTGTCGGTCGGGCTCACGGGGCGCTCGTTCATTCCGCTGCTGTCGAGCTTCGCGTGCGCGATTCCCGGCATCATGGGCACGCGCAGCATCACCGATCCGCGCGACCGTCTCGCGACGATACTCGTCGCGCCGCTCATGACCTGCTCCGCGCGGCTGCCCGTCTATGCGCTCCTGATCGGGGCATTCATTCCGCACCGCCTGATCTTCGGCGTATTCAACCTGCAGGGGCTCGTGCTGTTCGTACTCTATGTCGCGGGCATCATCGGCGCGATGGTGGTGGGCTGGGTGATGAAACATCTGCGCCGCGACCGCCGCGAGCACGCACTGCTGATGGAGCTGCCGTCCTACCGTATGCCGCGTGCGCGCGATATCGGCATCGGCCTGTGGGAGCGCGGCATGATCTTCCTGAAGCGTCTCACCGGCATCATCCTCGCCCTGAGCGTGCTGATGTGGTTCATCTCGACGTTCCCCTCGCCGCCCGCGGGCGCGACCGGTCCCGCCATCGACTACACGTTCGCGGGCTATCTGGGCCGCTTCCTGCAGTATCCGTTCGCACCGCTCGGCTTTAACTGGCAGATCAGCCTTTCGCTGATTCCGGCGTTCGCCGCGCGCGAAACCGCCGTGGCCGCGCTCGCGACGGTCTACTCCGTGGCAGGCGGCGACGCCGACATCGTCGGGCTCGGCCACACGCTCTCACATAACTTCTCGCTCGCGAGCGCGCTCTCGCTGATGGTGTGGTTCGCGTTCGCGCCGCAATGCATGTCGACGCTCGCCGTGATCCGGCGCGAGACGCGCTCGTGGCGCGCGGTGTCGGCGTCGTTTGGCTATATGTTCGTGATGGCGTATCTGGCATCGCTGCTCACGTATCAGATCGCGAGCCGCTTCTTATGAGCGCCGGACTGATCGCTCAATACGCGGTAATCGTCGTGCTCGTCGGCCTGAGCGCGCTCTACACGCTGCGCAAGCTCGCACCGACGCTGGTGGCGCGCCGCCAGGCCGCCCTCGCCGCCAGCCTGCTCAAGGCGGGACGCGGCACATTCGCGCAACGCATCGGCCGCGCACTGCAGCCGCGCGGCGCGACCGGCAATTGCGCCGACGGTTGCGGGACGTGCGGCTCGTGTGGCCCGAAGCCCTCCGACGACAACGAAGACGACGAGCATCCGCTCACGTTTCATCCGCCGCGCAAATAAGCGCCCCAAACCCGGCTTAACTCCGGCGCTAGTCCAGTGCTAATCCGGCGCAAATGCGGCGGCCTTAAAACGGCGGTCTGAAACCGGCCTGACACAGGCATTCCGCTACACTCGCGGCTGCACCGGGCCGCTCGCCATCGCGACACAGCAAAGCGCGGCCTGACCTGTTCTCCCGTCACGACTGCGCCGCGCCCATGCAATACACCGCCCTTCTGAAGTCCGTCTTTCTCGCGGCCAGCGCCGCTGCGCTCGTGGCTGCCAGCGGCTGCGCGCGAGTGTCCACGCTCGACTCGAACGGACTCTGGAAAGTCGTCGGCGGCCAGTGCGTCCCGAACGCACGCGACACCGGCACGCCCGCCCCCTGCACGAGCGTCAATTTCAACAAGCGCTATGCGGTGCTCAAGGACCTGCGGGGCCGCGCGCAATATCTGCTGATTCCGACCGACCGCGTATCGGGCATCGAAAGCCCCGAAATTGTCTATGCTGGCTCGCCTGAATATTGGGTCGCCGCATGGAACGCCGGTCGCCATGTCGATGCGAAGCTCGATATGCAGCTCGCCGCCTACCAGCTCGGCCTCGAAATTAATTCATCGACACGGCGTTCGCAAAACCAGCTGCACATTCACGTCGATTGCATGCGAACCGATATCGCCGAAGCGCTCGCACCGCACCGCGCCGACGCACCCGGCACATGGACCTGGATCACGCTCGACGGCGCGCGCTATCGCATCACGCGCGTCACGAGCCTCTACGACCGCAACAATCCGTTCCGCGTCGTGGCGCGAGACCTCGGCGCGCAGCAGACGATGGGCGCGCAGACGATCCTCGTGACCGGCGCCGGTCCCGACGCCGCCCGCGACGGCTGGCTGATCGTCAACAGCGGGCGCGACATGGAAGGCGGAACCGGCAACGCAGAGGGTCTGCTCGATCACGCATGCAGCGTCGCACGCGCGCACTGATGCACGGTTCACGCGCGTAGCCGCTCTGTAGTTGGCAATCGATCCGGTCGACTATGTTGCGGACTCAACGAAGCGGAAACCGGCGCGCGCGATGCTCGCCAGACACGCGACTCAACTTCCCGGCTTGAGCACCACGCGAAAGCGCGCTTTCCCGCTCATCATCCGGTCATAGGCTTCGGCCGCGCGGGAAAGCGGATATTCCTCGATCATCGGCTTCACGCCCGAGAGCGCGCTGAAAGCCAGCGTGTCCTGCGAATCGGCGGCGGTGCCCGAGGGCCAGCCCTGCACCGAATGGCGCCCCATGATGAACTGTGTGATCGACACTTCCACGGGCTCCTCCGACACGCCGACCATGATCATCTTGCCGTTCAGACCCAGGCCGCCCAACGCCGCGGTCATGGCCTTGCCGCTCGTGGCCGTGGCGAGGATCACGCGCGCGCCGCCAAGCGCCTGCAACGCTTCGGCCACATTCTGCGAGGCGCTGTCGATGTAGTGATGCGCGCCGAGCTGCGTGGCGAGCGGCGCTTTGTCTTGCCCGCGCGCGATGGCCACGGTGAGGAAGCCCATCTTTCGCGCGTACTGCACGCCGAGATGGCCGAGGCCGCCGATGCCGAGGATCGCCACGACATCGCCCGCACGCGCGCCGCTATGGCGCAGCGCGTTGAAGGTAGTGATGCCCGCGCACAGGAGCGGTGCGGCATCGACGTCCGAGAGATCGTCGGGCATGCGCGCGAGCGCTTCCTGCGGCGCGATCATGTAGTCGGCGTAACCGCCGTCGTAGCTGATGCCTGGAATGCGCCCGCTCTTGCACAGCACGAAGTCGCCGCGCCGGCAGTATTCGCAATGGCCGCAGTGTCCGCCATGCCAGCCCACGCCGATACGCTGTCCGACCTGCCATTCATCGACACGCGTGCCCAGCTTTTCGATTACGCCTGCAATCTCGTGTCCCGGCACGCGCGGAAATTGCAGCCCCGGCCAATGGCCTTCCTTCGTGAGCGAATCGCTGTGGCAGATCCCGCAGGCCTGCACCTTGACGAGGACATGTCCCTCGGGCGGCTCGGGCACGTCGCGCTCGACCAGTTCCAGCGGCCCACCGGGTTTTGCCACTTGCACTACCTGCATCTTTCGCATCGTCTGCTCCCTGGGAAAAGGGCGGAAATCTGGTGCCGCAATAGGGGCACTTTCCGAAAAAAGAACGAAGGGAAATTGTTGGTTCCGCCGTAGCCAGGCGATCTACACTGCAAAACAACGAAGACAAAAAAATCGGCCAGCTTTCGCGGACCTGGTGATTCTATTCCGATCCAGCTTTGCTCAGGCTGAGCCCGTACGTACTGCCCTTTCTGTATGGAGGCGGTCATGAAAAAGGAAAGGAAAACAGCACGGCAGATTTTGTCCGTGAACGCCAGGGAGGTTATTTCGGTCGGCCCCGATGACACAGTGCTTGCCGCACTGCACCTGATGGCCGACAAGGATGTCACGACCGTACTGGTGCTGCAGGGCAGCAATCTTGTTGGTGTTTTGTCTCAGCGCGATTACGCGCGCAAAGTCGAAGTGCTCGGCCGCGACGCCGCCAATACCAGGGTGGGCGAAATCATGACGACGCAGGTGTTCTATGTGACGCCCGAGCATACCTGCGACGAATGCCTGAGGTTGATGCATACAAAACGGATCCGGCATCTACCCGTTATCGAATCCGGGCGCGTCATCGGCGTGCTTTCCAACAGCGATCTCCTGGAAGAACTCTTTCAGGAGGACGAGCATTTCATCCAGCTACTGGAGCGTGACATGCTCTATCTGACGATCGATACCGGCGGCGCCTATTAGAACAGACGAAACAAGAACAGACAAAACAGGCGCGCTAAAGCCGGGACCGATCGAGCGCGTCACCGGTGTTGAAACTACCCGTCTTCCGGCCAGATCGTTATGCCACGGCCCTTGCAGGTGTCGTCAATCGCGTGCAGCACGATTTTGCTCATCGAGTTCCCCCATTGCGACGGGTTTTTCTCGATGTACGTGTCGACGATCGTATCCAGTTGGCCCAGCGTCATGTGCATCGTGCATTGTTTGAGCGCCAGGAGGGTGTCACCGGTACCACCCAAAGCACCTGCAGCCAGCACCCCGTCGAAAACGCCCGCCACATAGGTCACTTTCGCCGCGGATGAAAAACCCCGATACGTGTTTCCGTCGACGATGTGTCCAAGCGATTCGAATTGCGGCTCGGCATTGGAAATCGTAGCCACCCAGATTGCGAGTACCCCAACTGTCACTTGCTTGATCGTCCGGTGCATTTTCGCCCTCCTTCTGATCCAGTCACGTCTCGTCTGTTTACGAAAGCAATTTGAAGTGTAGTCCAGCGCGAGATTCGGTGATCTTCCGATGCGTGCGCGGAACCGCACATAATCCACGCGAAGGCGTCGCCAAACCGCTTTACTTCCGATAAATAGCATCAAGGTTTGAAATCACGCGATGCACACGCTGGCCGAATCAGATGCGGCGCACCTGAAATCAATCCGCACAGCCGAGCTGTTGCGCGAGTTCGTTCAGATCGTCGACAACGAAATCCCACGCCGCTTCCGCTTTCAGGTCGGTTCTCTGATGAGGTCCGTGTTCAGTCGGCCGCGCGACGAAGGCCGTCGTCAAGCCGAGCTGGCGAGCCGCAGCGAGATCGCTGTTATGAGCCGCGACGAGGCACAGTTCGGGTGGGGCGAGACCGAGGATGTCCACGGTCTCGCTGTAGACCTGCGGCGAGGGTTTATAAGCGCGCGCAACCTCGGCGCCGAGGATCGCGTCCCACGGCAAGCCAACACGTTTGGCAATGTCCACCATCAGACGAATGTTCCCATTCGACAGCGGCGCGATGATGAATTTCCGCTTCAGGCTGCACAGCGCCGCGACGGCATCCGGCCAGGGATCGAGGCGATGCCAGGCGAGGTTGAGTTCGTCGATCTCCGGGTCGGGAACATCGACGATGCCGTAATGAGTCAGGACGCTCACGAGATTCTCGCGATTCAGGACGTCGAGCCGGACGTACGGTCTGCGTCCGCTGCGCACTTCCTCCATGGAGGGCGAATACTCGCGTCGCCACGCATCGGCGAAATCGAATGCGTTCAGCCCCGGTGCGTGGCGATTCAGAAAGGATTGCGCTTCTCTCGCGACACCGCTTCTCCAGTCGACGATCGTTCCGAAGACATCGAACACGAGGGCCTTGATTTCCGTGTGGTTCTTCATGTGATCGAGTATGGGCCAGGTGATGTATTAGCGGATTGCAAAAGCTTGGGCGGCAACGCAGGAAGGAAAAGTCCCGTTTGGCCTGCTAAAGCTCGCGCTCAGGTATGACTCATTTGCCCCTGGCCGCCTTCACCTGGTCGGCAGTGATCAGCCTGGCCTGGTTGCCCCACGAACTGCGCTCGTGGTTCGCGATGTCGGCAATGTCCGCATCGTTCAACGTCGCGGCAAACGGCGGCATCACGCTGGGGTAGCTGATGCCGTTGATAGCCTCGCCATGCAGGCCGTTGAGGATCACGCTGATCTGCTTGGCGGGATCGTCGTTTAGCACCGCGGGGTTGTCCTTGAGCGGCGGGAACGCACCGGGCAGGCCCATGCCGGTGGCCTGGTGGCAGGCCGTGCAGCTGGCTGCGTACAGGGATGCACCGCGCGCCGGGTCGAACTTGTACGGGCCTGCGGGCGAGGCGGGAGTCGTGGGGGCTGTTTCCGCCACGGGTGCCTTGGTGATCGGCGGCGCGGCCACGGACGTCTCACCCGGCGCCGACACTTTCAGCACGCCCTGCGCGCCCATCACCATGTGCGCCATCGCGTGATCCACGAACGGATACTTGCCCGGTTCATTAACGGTCAGGTCGAAGATCGCGCCCTCGCCCGGCCCCACGCTGTAGGTGGAGACGCCGTCGATGGCCTGGGCCGGATTACCACCGGGATAGACCTTGTCGAAGATCGCGCCGATCACGTGGAACGCGCTCCACAGACTGGGGCCGGCGTTCACCATATAGATACGCACAAGGTCGCCCGGCCTGGCCGTGAGCGGATGATCGCGGTACTGGAACGCGGTGCCGTTGAACACGACCTCGTCGGGGCGCATCTCCTGCATCTTCGCGTAGTCGCCGGCCATCAGCTTGCCGCTCACCTGCTGGGTGTACCACTCGCCCTGCACCAGCACGTAGCTCTGTGCGGCTGGCGGCAGCGGCGTCGCCGGATCGACGATGATCGCGCCGTACATACCGTTGGCGATGTGCAGCAGCACAGGTGGCGTGCCGCAGTGGTAGAGGAACGCGCCCGGCACCCTGGCCACGAACGAGAACTTGATCGACTCGCCTGGCATGATGTCCACGTAATGCAGGCTGGGGGGCGTGATTGCGGCATGAAAATCGATCGAGTGCTGCATGGTGCCGTGATTGGTGAGCACCACATTCACAGTCTGCCCCTGGCGCACATGGATGACCGGTCCGGGTACGCTCTTGCCGAAGGTCCACGCCTGGTACTGCACGCCGCTGGCGATTTCCACGGTCTGGTCGGAGACGTCGATGGACACGCCCATGCTGTCGCCAGGCGTGAGCGGCGGCAGGTGCGCGTCGCGCGCCTGCGCGACGGGCTGGCTCGACGCCAGCGACAACGGCGCCACCGCGGCGGCCGCGGCCGTCTGCGAAGGTGACTGGACATGCAGCGCGCTGTGCAGGCCCGCCAACAGCAACGCCACGAGCAGTGCGATGCCCGCCAGCACCGGCGCCTGCACCTGCCATGGCAGCGTCGTCACGGGCGGTGCTTCGACAGCGGGACCCCACTCGGCGACCCGCCGCCAACCCGGCCAGCGCCGTTCGATCAGGTAGTCGACGCTATACGGATTGGGGCTGGCCCGGTGGTCGATGAGGATCAGTGCGATGAAGACCAGCACGTAGCTGATCGCCGTGCCCATGTTGGTGGCGCCCACCGTGTACGGGCCGCCGAAGCCCTCGGCGGTGGACCAGATCAGCAGGCTGAACAGGGCGCCGAGCACGTAGGTGTACTTGCGCGCGAACCCCAGCAGCAGGGCGAAGGCCAGCGCCGTCACTGCAAGGCGCGTCAGCCACACGAACAGCCCGGCATGCGGCGTGACCAGCGCAAGCCACATCCCGAACCACCACGCCGACCAGCGGGGCTGCCCATTGGCGGCGTTGTGCAGGTAGCCCACATAGTGGCTTGCGAAACCCGGCGCCCAGGTGAGCGCCGCGCCCACGATCCAGACGATGCCGAAGGCTACCCGCAACGCGGCGCCGGTCAGTACCGGCCAGGCTCCGTGCCGGGACTCGCGACGATTCGAGTCGGTCATGCCACTTCCTCCCAGAGGGTCGGGGTGCGGACAGGAACGTGCTGTAGCAGCGACACGGGCCGTGAGCTTGCACCCCAAAAGCGCATCTCTTGCTGAGGCTTGAACTACAGCGAGGATAAACGAAGATGAGCAAATCTGAAGCGTGCGCGATACACCCGGGAATTCAAGCTGGAGGAAGTACGGCTGGTGAAGTCAGGCCAGAGTCTGGCGGCGGTATCGGCCAATTTGGGCGCGACGCGCCAGACGGTTTTAACTGAATGCAGGCGGATCGCAACGGCGCGCTTGTTGGCGCGGGTACGAAGCCGGTGACCGAGGAACGGATGGAGCGGGTCCGCCTGCGTGTGGAGAATGCGCGACCAAAGATGGAGCGCGGCATTCTGGAAAGAGCGACGGTGAGCGGCGTTAATCGCGGCCGTGTACGTGCGCATCGAGGCTGCGTTCGGCAGCTTCGCCCACGAGGCCCGCGTAGTACAGATGCACGCCGACGGCGAGCGAATCGTTGCGGATTTCGTGGAAGGTCTTCCACGCCTTCACGGGGTCCTTGAACACGAGGTAATGCGCTTCCTCGGAAACGAGGCGCGCGACTTGATGCAGGCCGTGACCATGCAGCGCGGCGATAAGCTCGTCGAGGCTGCGGTGCGTGCGCGCGTCGGTGCGCGGATAGAGCATATGCAGCACGGCGACGCGCTCTTTCGCGAGCGCGGCGGACAGCGCGACCACGATGTCCTGATGATTGAGTGCCGTAACAACGGCGTCTTCGGCAAGTTCATCTTCCGAAAACAGGGTGTCGATCGAAATGTTCATCTACTCATACCTTACGTTTTGCTTCTGGCGTGAATGGCCAGATTAAAAAGGCCCGCCGAAACAGGCGGGCCGTCGAAAGCGATCACCGTAAGCCGCTTTCCTGAGATGCAGTATGGCAGATTGTCGCAGGCAGGTGATGCACTGCAACGGCAATACATTGTTGCAGTAAACATGCGGGAAAACGATTCTCGGCGAGCTGAGTTTCATGGACTAGCCTTTTTCATGCAGGTCAGGGCCTCTCGCCAACGAACCGCTCTTCCGATCGCTTCAAGAGATGGACGAAACAGCGCTGAACTCAATGACTGGAGATCGTGCGATGATCGGCAAAACCCTCTTTACGGGCATCCTGTTACTGGCCGGATTGTTTTGCTCCGCGTCACCGGCGTTTTCTCAGTCCTCGCCTCCGATGTCCGAAGCAGCAAAACAAACGAAAGCGCTGGTCGACAAGGCCGCCGGGTTGATCGACAGCGAAGGCAAAGCTGCATTTTCAAAGTTCAGAGTTAAAGGAAGCGAGTGGTTCCACGACGATACTTATCTGTTCGTGTACGACCGGAACGCAAATGTCTTGCTGAACCCGGCATTCCCATCCCGGGAGGGAACGAATGTTCACGGCCAGAAAGATGCCAACGGCAAGCTATTTCATGACGCGATGATCGAGGCGGCTGAATCAACGGGGTCCGGCTGGGTCGATTACATGTTCCTGCGACCCGGGCAGAGTCAGCCATCGCATAAATGGACCTATGTGAAGGCAGTCACGATTGACGGCGTTCCAGGTCTGGTGGGGTCGGGCTTCTATCCGGAGTAGGTTCTGGCGGGTATTACGTACCCGGAGAATGCGCGCGCACATCGCTGCGCAAGGCCGCTCCGGGTAACCGCTTGCGTTACACAATGAGTTGGTCGATTTCCGTTTGCGCGGCTGCCGGGAAAGGCTCGCGGGTGTCCGATTCCGTTGCCCACGCAATCGCTTCACGAATACGTTCCAGCGCGTTGCTACTCTCGGCAACCTCATGCCCGTAGCCATGAAATTCGTGAATCATGTGTTCCCAGACATCCAGCCGAATCCTTCCTCCCTGATCCTGAACGGTCTGTGCGAACTCTCGGATCATGTCAACAAGAATCTCTTTCCCACCCGCCTGGATATAGATCGGCGCGACACCCTCAAAAGACTGGTTGATCGGAGAAAGGTCCGCGTTCTCGTATTGGCCTTCGCCTTTGAGCCACGCAGAAAATTGAAGCGTCATGTACCCCTGCACCAGATCGTAATGATCGTTGCCGAACTGGCTTGCGCCGCGCAGACCCGTATCCGTCCACGGACTGATGCCAATCGCCAGCGCGGGCTGCGGAAGCGCTGCATCGCGCAGCTTCGACAGGGTCATCAAGGTCAGATGCCCGCCAGCCGAGTCGCCGCATACCACCAGGCGCGAAGGATCGACGCCTTGCCGAAGCAGAAACCGATACGCCTCCAGGCCATCATCGAGTTGCGCGGGATGGGGATGCTCGGGCGTAAGCCGATAGTCCGGGGCAAAGATGCGCACGCCAAGCCAGTGAGCGAGCAAGGCGATGAATTCGCGTGTCACGCCCGCGTAGAAGGTATAGCCGCCGCCGTGAAAGTAAAGCATCGTGATATCGCTGGTTTGCTCGCTCGGAATAAACCAGTCGCCGCGGGGCTCGCCTTCACCGGCTGGACGGATTTCGACAGCCGGGCGCATGTCGGTACGGGTAATCAAACTATCCAGATACGCTCTGCCGTCCGCAATGTCTTTCAGCGCGAAAGCCCGATTAAATTGTGCTCTCCAGAATAATGTTCCGATTTCGAAAGAAATTGGCCACTCGCGAACCAGCGGTTTTCCGATCATGCGCCGAAACAGCACCTTGACCGAAATTGCGAGGATCGAGGCGAGGCTGCGTGCCCTATGCGAAAAACGCCCCTGGAATACGGTTCTCGACATGTGGCTCCCCCGATCATTGTTTGTCGGGGATTGTAATCGCCAACCGGCCATTTTCTTCCATTAAGCAGGACAAAATGCCTAACACATCGTATCGCTCGGGCACACGAACGGTCGCTTCACCTCGGTTTATGTTTGTTGCATGAATCGTCCGATCAGCACCCGGCGAGCGCAGCAGTCAACCGGCGAATCGCTTCATCGACAGTCGAGCGCGGGCACCCGAGATTGATCCGCATATAGCCGTGCCCCTCGATGCCAAACTTCTGCCCCTTGTCGAGCCACAGCCGGGCCGTGGTCAACATGAATTTATCCAGTGTTTCTGCATCCATGCCAAGTCCGCGGCAATCCATCCAGGCAAGGTAGAGCGAATCGGCTGGCAATACTTCGATCTTCGAAGTGGCGCTATTGATCGCGCTCGCGAAATGGGCGTGGTTCTCGCGGAGATAGACCAGCATCGCTTCGAGCCACGGCTCGCCATGCGTATAGGCAGCCTCTGCCGCGACCATCCCGAGCGTGTTCACCAGCGGGAACATGTTTCTATCGTACTGTCGCAGCAATGCTTCGCGCAGACGCCGGTTGGGCACGAACACATTCGCGCTCTGCAGTCCGGGCAGGTTGAACGTCTTGCTCGGGGCCGTACACGTAATGCTGTTCTGCGCAAACTGCTCGCCCAGCGATGCGAACGGGATGTGCTGCCTGGCGGGGTTGATGATCAGGTCCTGATGGATCTCATCGGAAATCACGAGAACGCCGCGCCGCACACAGATCTCGCCGATGGTGCGAAGCTCGTCCTCGGTCCACACATTGCCGGTCGGATTGTGCGGATTACTGAGAATAAATAATCTGGTGTTGTCCCGGATCGCCGCCTCGAAAGTCCGTGCATTGAAGCGGTAACCCGTCTCGCTGCGCTCAAGCGGCGCGAAGGCCAGATGGCGGCCGTTCATGAGGACATCGTTATGAAAATGGGCGTAGACGGGCGGCTGAATCAGGACGGTGTCGCCAGGCGCGGAAAACGCCTGTACGACAGTCTTCAGCGTCGTGATAACGCCGGAGGTCTGAACCACCCATTCCCTGGGGACCTCCCATCCGAAGCGCCTCGCCTGCCAGCCGACAACGGCATCGACATAGCTGTCCGGCGCTCCGCCGGGATAGCCGAACACACCGTGCTCGACTGCCTCATGCAGCGCATCGATTACGGGGAGTGGAGACTTGAAGTCCATATCCGCGACCCACATCGGCAGCGGTTGCGCCGCAGATTCGTCGGCGGCGAGCAGTTTGCCTGCGACCGCCCATTTCATCGAATTGGAGTGTTTGCGATCGATCACTTCATCGAAAACGCTGGCGCTGTCATCGAAAGAAGCGTCCTGTCTCCCCATTGCGGAATAAGCTTTCACACTCGATCCTTGTCTCAGTAGAACGGCACGCTGGCGGCGTCGCCAGTCACCTACAGAATCATCACCATTTCGTGCCACGACATTCCGCCGTGATCCGACTCGGACGGCTTGACGTAGTCATAGCCAAGCCGTCGATAAAGCTCGACGTGGCGCTCCTTACACATCAAGTGGATGGTTTTCTTGCCCTGCTCACGCATGCGGCTGACGAATTTACGCATCAGCAAGGACGCAAGGCCTCTCCCCTGATAAGCCGGGTCGATCACGACCGACATGATCACGACGTTCGGCGCATCGGGATCGTGACCGACAAGCTCCTTGAACTGCTCATCGGACATCACGACGTTGTACGCGCAACCGCTGTTGATGAATCCGGTCACCCGCCCATCCAGTTCCATCACAAGGAACCCTTGCGCGTACTGCCGGATGCGGGTAGCGATCTTTTCTTCGGTCGCTGCTTCGTCGCCCTCGTAGGCCGAGGATTCGATTTCATAGCAGCGGGTGATGTCCGAAGGAACTGCACTACGGAAGGTCGGTGTTGGCGTGTTCATCAGGTATCTGCTCGTTTCAGCCATTTGCGATGACTTTCTGAGAACCGGATTGTAGGACGCCAGTGAGTTGCATATACTGCATTTTCGGCACTTTAAACTGTATGCCATGCATGATCAGCTCAGACGCGTCGATCTCAACCTGCTCGTAGTGTTCGACGCGCTTTATCGCCACCGGACGGTCGTAGCCGCATCCGACGAATTGGCATTGAGCCCGTCTGCGTTTAGTCACGCCCTCAATCGTCTGCGCAATGCGCTGTCCGATGAATTGTTCGTCCGGTATGGGGCCGGAATGCAACCCACTGCCAAGGCAGACCAGATTGCAGATGGCGTACGAGACGCATTGAGATCGCTTTCGGCCACGCTAGCCGCCACTGGGCCGTTCAAGCCGTTGACGAGCACGATGACCTTCTTATTCGCCGCCACGGACTTCACGGCCTTCGCGTTGCTTCCGAGGCTTGCGGCAATCCTGGAGCAGGCTGCGCCGCATCTGCGGATCAAGGTTGTCTATTCCACGCACCGAGATTCCGCGGATGATCTGGCCACGGGGCGCATCCATTTCGCGGTTGGTTTCTCCGAACCCGGAAATAGCAATCGCGGGCTCGAATCGCTAGAAAGCTTCACGGACGAATATGTTGTGGTTGCCCGCGAGCATCATCCCCGGCTCGGTCATACCCTTACGCTCGAACAATATCTGGCGGAGCGCCATGTTGTCGTTACGCCATGGAGCAACGAGGGAAGCATCATCGACGCCGCGCTCCTCAGGGCAGGCCACCGACGCGACACGGCCGTTCATCTTCCAAGTTTGATGGCCGCTCCGTTCGTTGTGGCCGGTTCGGATCTGATCATCACGATGCCGAGACGCATCGCGGAAGAATATGCGCCCCTTCTGAAATTGCGCATCTATCCCACACCGTTCGAAGCTCCCGGGTATACCTTGAAGGTCACTTATCACAGACGACACGCGGACGCGCCAGGACACGCGTGGATGCGAGAGCACATACTCCTCGCGCTTCGTGAGCAAACCGCTCATTAAGCGCGTGAGCCGAACGTTCACGGAAGCGCCCTGAAATCCGCGAAAAAGCAAAAAAAGCGCCCCGCATTGCGAGACGCCCAGGGGAAAACAGCTTGTTGCTGCGGTCAGCTCACTTCGAGCACCAGCAATTGCGCGCCATCGGTAACCTGATCGCCCACTGCGTAAAGCACCTCGGTCACCGTGCCGCCGAACGGTGCGCCAATCGTGTGCTCCATCTTCATCGCCTCCATGACGACGAGCGGCGTGCCTTTCTCCACCACCGCGCCCGGCTCGACAAGCACCGCAATCACCTTGCCCGGCATGGGCGCCGTGAGGCGCCCTTCTCCGTGGTCCGCATCAGCGGCATGCGCCAGCAGGTTCTGCCATTCGAACGACATGGCTGTGCCGAGGCAGAACACGTGAAAGACATCGCCGTCGATAAACACGCGGCCCGTCACGCGCGTATCGCCGATAGTTACGGCGTATTCGTCCGCGCCGCGCCCGCGCGACCACGTATACGCATCGACGCTGCCTGCGCAGCCGAGCGTTTGCGCGCCGCCGTCCTGCGCAAACGTCGCCGGGAACGTCGTGTTGGTTTCGATATCGCGCCAGCCGATCGTCTGCTGATAGCCGCCGTTCAGCCGCCAGTGCACGAGCGATGCCCACGGCGACGCATCCCGTGTCGATGCGTCTTCGCGGCTGAGCAACGCGGCGCTGGCCAGCGCGAGCGCTTCGCGCACCGGCTTGCGATGCGCCGCGAAGAGCGCATCGTGATGGCGTTCGATGAGGCCGGTGTCGAGATCGGCAGCAGCGAATGGCTCGCACGTCACGAGCCGGTGCAGAAACTCAACGTTCGTATGCGGCCCCACCACCTCGCAGGCTTCGAGCGCGCGCTGCATGCGCGCGAGCGCGTCTTCGCGCGTCGTGCCGTGCACGATCAGTTTCGCGATCATCGGATCGTAGAACGGCGTGATCGTGTCGCCTTCGCGCACGCCGCTGTCGATACGCACCGAGGCGCGCTGCCCGGCCGCCCCAATCGCAAACTCCACGCCTTCAGGCATGCGCAGATGCTTGAGCGTGCCCGTGGAAGGCAAGAAGCCGCGTGCAGGATTTTCGGCGTAAATACGTGCTTCAAGCGCATGCCCCTGGACCGCGAGCTGCGACTGTGCGAGCGGCAACGGTTCGCCCGCGGCCACGCGCAATTGCCATTCGACGAGATCGAGCCCCGTGATCATTTCGGTCACGGGATGCTCGACCTGGAGGCGCGTATTCATCTCCATGAAATAGAATTCGGCGCCGGTCATGATGAATTCGACCGTGCCCGCGCCCACGTAGTGCACCGCGCGCGCCGCCGCCACGGCGGCTTCGCCCATGGCGCGCCGCACGCTCGCATCGAGCCCCGGCGCAGGCGCTTCTTCAAGCACTTTCTGATGGCGACGCTGCACCGAGCAGTCGCGATCGAACAGATACACCGCGCCGCCATGCTTGTCGGCGAACACCTGCACTTCGACGTGACGCGGACGCAGCAGATATTTCTCGATCAGCACGCGGTCGTTGCCGAAGCTGCTTGCGGCCTCGCGCTTGCATGACGCGAGCGCCGCGGCGAAGTCCTCGCTGCGCTCGACCACGCGCATGCCCTTGCCGCCGCCGCCCGCACTCGCCTTGAGCAGCACCGGATAGCCCATCGCATCGGCTTCGCGCTGGAGCAGCACCGCATCCTGATCGTCGCCGTGATAACCCGGCACGAGCGGCACCGAAGCCGCCTGCATCAACGCCTTGGCGGCCGCCTTCGAGCCCATCGCGGCAATCGCCCCGACCGGCGGTCCGATAAAAACGAGGCCCGCTTCATCGCATGCGCGCGCAAAGGCTTCGTTTTCGGAAAGAAATCCATAGCCCGGATGAATCGCCTGCGCGCCCGTTGCGCGCGCTGCGGCGATGATGCGCTCGATGCGCAGATAGCTTTGCGCAGCCGCCGCCTCGCCGATGTGCACGGCTTCGTCGCACGCCGTGACGTGCTTCGCGTTGGCGTCGGCATCGGAATAGACGGCCACGCTCTTGATGCCGAGTTTCCGGCAGGTCGCCGCCACGCGGCACGCAATTTCGCCCCGGTTGGCGATCAGGATCTTGTTGAACATGTGTGATCTCGCTGTCGTTCGTGTGAACCCTGAACCTCAGCCGGTGGGCTGGCTGCGCCAGTTCGGCGTGCGCTTTTCGAGGAACGATGAGACGCCTTCGCGTCCTTCGTCGCTTGCACGGATGCGCGCGATACGGATGGCTGTGTCCTCGATCAACGCGTCGTCGAGCGGCCGTCCCGCGACGTCCTGCACCAGTTGCTTGCACTCGCGCACGGCGTTCGGGCTGTTCGCCGCGAGCGCCTCGACGATGCGCTGCACGGTGGCGTCGAGCGTGTCGGCGCTCACCGCCTCGCTCACGAGGCTGAGGCGCTGTGCCGTCGCGCAGTCGAATGCCTCGGCCGTGACGAAATAGCGGCGTGACGCCTGCTCGCCCAGCGCGCGAATCACATACGGCGCGATGGTCGCCGGCATCAGGCCGAGGCGCGCTTCGGAGAGGCAGAAATGGGCGGTTTCCACGGCAACCACGATATCGGCCGCGCAGACGAGCCCCATGCCGCCCGCGTACACGTCGCCGTGCACGCGCGCGACCACCGGCTTCGGACAGCGATACAGCGCCGAGAGCATTTGCGCGAGACGCATGGCATCGGCGCGGTTCTCCTCGTCGGAGTAACCGGCCATCTTGCGCATCCAGTTCAGATCCGCGCCCGCACAGAACGCACGGCCACTGCCCGCCAGCACGATCGCGCGCACATCGTCGCGCGCGCCGAGCGCCGTGAATGCGGCTGTAATATCGGCGATCATTGTTTCGTTGAAGGCGTTGCGCACATCGGGCCGGTTCAGCGTGACCGTCGCGACATGGCCAGCGATGTCGACCAGCAGCGTTTCGTATTGCATCGTCAAGTTCTCCTTCCCGAGCGACGCTTACATGCGGAACACGCCAAAGCGCGTGTCCTCGATAGGCGCGTTCATCGTCGCGGAAAGCCCGAGACCGAGCACGTCGCGCGTTTGCGCCGGATCGATCACGCCGTCGTCCCACAGCCGCGCGCTCGCATAGTACGGATGCCCCTGGCGTTCGTACTGGTCGCGAATCGGCTGCTTGAACGCCTCCTCTTCTTCCGCGCTCCAGCTGCCGCCCTTCGCTTCGATACCGTCACGACGCACCGTGGCGAGCACCGACGCAGCCTGCTCGCCGCCCATCACGGAGATGCGCGCATTCGGCCACATCCAGAGAAAGCGCGGCGAATACGCACGGCCGCACATGCCGTAATTGCCTGCGCCGAACGACCCGCCGATGATCACCGTGAACTTCGGCACCTTCGCGGTCGCGACGGCCGTCACCATCTTCGCACCGTTGCGTGCGATGCCTTCGTTCTCGTACTTGCGGCCCACCATGAAACCCGTGATGTTCTGCAGAAACACGAGCGGGATCTTGCGCTGGCAGCACAGTTCGATGAAGTGCGTGCCCTTGAGCGCCGACTCCGAAAACAGGATGCCGTTGTTCGCGACAATCCCCACCGGATGGCCCCAGATGTGCGCGAAACCGGTCACGAGCGTCGTGCCGTAGCGCGCCTTGAATTCGTCGAATGCGGAATCGTCGACGATGCGCGCGATCACTTCGCGTACGTCGAACGGCTTGCGCGTATCGACGGGAATCACGCCGTACAGGCTCTTCGCGTCGTAGCGCGGCGGCAGCGGATCGCGCAGCGCGAGAGGCGGCGTCTTCGTGCGGTTCAGATTGCCGACGATGCTGCGCGCAATCGCGAGCGCATGCGCATCGTTCTGCGCGAGATGATCGGCCACGCCGGAAAGGCGTGTATGTACATCGCCGCCGCCGAGGTCTTCGGCGCTGACTTCTTCGCCGGTTGCCGCCTTCACGAGCGGCGGGCCGCCCAGGAAAATCGTCCCCTGGTTCTTCACGATGATCGACTCGTCGCTCATGGCGGGCACGTATGCGCCGCCCGCCGTGCACGAGCCCATTACGACCGCGATCTGCTCGATGCCCTGCGCAGAGAGATTCGCCTGGTTATAAAAAATGCGGCCGAAGTGGTCGCGATCGGGAAACACGTCGTCCTGATTCGGCAGATTCGCGCCGCCCGAATCGACGAGATACACGCACGGCAAGCGGTTTTCCTGCGCGATTTCCTGCGCCCGGACGTGTTTCTTCACGGTCACGGGATAGTAGGTTCCGCCCTTCACCGTGGCATCGTTGCAGACGATCACGCATTCCTGGCCCGCAATGCGGCCGATACCGGTGATGATGCCCGCGCCGGGCGCTGCGTCGTGGTACATGCCGTACGCGGCGAGTTGCGAGAACTCGAGGAACGGCGTGCCCGGATCGAGCAGTTGCGCAATGCGGTCGCGCGGCAGCAGCTTGCCGCGCGAGAGGTGCTTGTCGCGCGCCGCCTCGCCGCCGCCGAGCGACAGCTTGTGGATCTTCTCGCGCAGATCCGCGACGACTGCTTCGAGCGCGGCGGCATTCGCCTTGAAATCATCCGAGCGCGGATTGAGCTTCGATTCGATGATCGGCATCGCGTACTTCCTTTCGTGACGTGCAGCGGGGTTACATCGTTTCGGCGAAAAGCTCGCGGCCAATCAGCATGCGGCGGATCTCGCTTGTGCCCGCACCGATTTCATAGAGCTTCGCGTCGCGCCACAGGCGGCCGACCGGATACTCGTTGATATAGCCGTTGCCGCCGAGAATCTGGATCGCTTCGCCGGCCATCCACGTCGCTTTTTCGGCGGTATAAAGAATCACGCCCGCGCAATCCTTGCGCACCTGGCGCACGTGATCCGTGCCGAGCGTGTCGAGCTGGCGACCCACGGCGTAGAGATACGCGCGGCAGGCCTGGAACGTGGTGTAGAGATCGGCGACCTTGCCCTGGATAAGCTGGAATTCGCCGATTGCCTGACCGAACTGCTTGCGGTCGTGAATGTACGGCACGACCGCATCCATGACTGCGGCCATGATGCCGGTCGGGCCGCCCGCGAGCACGGCGCGCTCGTAATCGAGGCCGCTCATCAGTACCTTCACGCCGCCGTTGAGCTGGCCGAGGATGTTTTCTTCGGGCACTTCGACGTCCTGAAACACGAGTTCGCCCGTGTGCGAGCCGCGCATGCCGAGCTTGTCGAGCTTCTGTGCCACGGAAAAGCCCTTCATGCCCTTCTCGACGATGAAGGCCGTGATGCCGCGCGGACCGGCTTGCGGATCGGTCTTTGCGTACACAACGAGTGTGTCGCAGTCGGGGCCGTTGGTGATCCACATCTTGGTGCCGTTGAGCACGTAACGGTCGCCCTTTTTCTCGGCGCGCAGCTTCATGCTGACGACGTCCGAGCCCGCATTCGGCTCGCTCATGGCGAGTGCGCCGACGTGTTCGCCCGAGACGAGTTTTGGCAGGTATTTGCGCTTTTGCGCTTCGGTGCCGTTGCGGTGGATCTGGTTCACGCACAGGTTCGAGTGCGCGCCATATGAAAGACCGACCGATGCGGACGCACGCGAAATCTCCTCCATCGCAACCATGTGGGCGGTGTAGCCCATGCTGGCGCCGCCGTATTCCTCGGAGACGGTCATGCCGAGCACGCCCAGATCGCCGAACTTGCGCCACAGATCCATCGGGAACTGGTCGGTGCGGTCGATTTCTGCCGCGCGCGGCGCGATTTCCTTTGCCGCGAAGGTAGCGATGCTGTCACGCAGCATTTCGACTTCTTCGCCGAGGGGGAACTGCAGTCCGGGTACATTGCTCATGAGTGTCTCCTCCTGTGTCGATGGGAGTTAGCGCTTTGGCGCTTACTCCCATCCCATGCAAAGCTCGGTCGCAGTTAGCGCTTTAGCGCTTACTGCGACCCCACGCAAAGCGGTCGGTTGCACCAGGTGCTTTAGCACCTGGTGCAACCCCATAATCGGGCATCCAGCATCGCCCCACGGATGCACATTTCACGCCACATTTACGTACGCGTCAATAGGTATAATTGAGTAACGCTCAAATTTATCTATCCCGGCAAAACACTTGCCTGATCCGCAAAAATTCATCAATAATTCACCACAATCCCGCCATAAACTGACCGTCACTCAACATGCTGGCCGCAACCAGAACCGCCCTCCCTGCTTCGCGCCGGCAGCCCGCCGGGCGCAAATCGCAGCAGCGCGTGAAGGAGATCCTTCAAGCCGGCCGCGACGTGTTCTCCGAAAAGGGCTACGAGCGCGCGACCACGGCCGAGATCGCGCAGCGGCTCGGCGTATCCGAAGCCACCGTGTTCAGCTACTTTCGCGGCAAGCGCGAACTCTGCGCGCGCGTCATCGGCGACTGGTATGACGAATCGATTGAAGCAATCGAGGCGGGACTGCCGCGCGACGGCACCGTGCGCCAGCAGTTTGCTTTCATCGTACGCATGCATCTGCGCGTGATGCTCGAAAGCGGCACGGGCATCTGCTCACTGGTGCTCTCCGAGGGCCGCACGCGCCATCACGACCTGAGCGAAGCACTCACCGAAATGCAGCGCCGCTACACCGCGCCGCTCATGCGCGTGCTCGCGCGCGGCCAGGATAGCGGCCAGATCCGCAACGACATGCCGCTGCGCCTCCTGCGTTCGCTGGTTTTCGGGCCGATGGAGCACGTTCTCTGGGATGCGACGCTCGGCAACCGGCGCACCGATATCGAAGCCACTGCACAGCGGCTCGTCGACGTGCTGTGGGCCGCGCTGCAGCCGCCCAATATCGAGCTGGCCGCACTCGCGCAATTCAGCCAGGACGTGGGCGAAGCGATGCGCCGGCTCGAGCGCGAGCGCACGGCGGGCAAGGCGGGCAGCGACGCCACATCCGGCTAAATCTGCCGTACGCTGACGGCAATCCTCCCGCCGCCGCGCACCGCAGCCATGACCGACCAACTCACCGCCCCGATTGCCTCCCGCTTCGCCTCGCTCGCGCTCTCGCATCTCACGCGCGAGTATCCAAACAAGCTCACCCATGCGCTTGCCGGTCCAGCGGACGTGCAGGGGCCGCGCGCGCTGCATCCGGTGTTTTATGGCAGCTACGACTGGCATTCGTGCGTGCATGGTTACTGGTTGATTGCGCGCCTGCTCACGCGCTTTCCGGATTTACCTGAAGCACCGCACATCGTCGCGGTGATCGACGAACACTTCACGGACGAGAAAATGGCCGGCGAGCGCGCCTATCTCGACCTGCCGCACAACCGCGGCTTCGAGCGCCCGTATGGCTGGGCGTGGCTGCTCGCGCTCGCGGCCCAGCTCGATGCGATGAAAACGCCGCAAGCACTACGCTGGGCGCGCACGCTTGCACCGCTCACGCGTGCATTCGTCGAGCGTTTCGAGGAATTTCTGCCGAAGGCGACGTACCCCATCCGCGTGGGCACGCACTTCAATACCGCGTTTGCGTTGACACTCGCGCTGGCATTCGCGCGGCAGACGGCCCAGGACGGGTTGGCGAGGTTAATCGAGCAAACCGCGCGTCGCTGGTATCAGAACGATGCCGGGTGCCAGGCCTGGGAGCCTTCAGGCGACGAGTTTCTCTCGCCAGCGCTGATGGAAGCCGTGCTGATGAGCCGCGTGCTGCCCGCCGCCGAATTCGCCGGCTGGTTCGACGCCTTTCTGCCCGATCTGGCCACGCGCCAGCCGCGCACACTCTTCACGCCAGCCGTGGTTACCGATCGCACCGATGGAAAAATCGCGCACCTGGACGGCCTCAACCTGAGCCGCACGTGGTGCCAGCGCACGCTCGCGCGCGCGTTGCCGCCTGGCGATGCGCGCGCGACCGTATTGCGCGAAGCGGCGCGGACACATCTGCAAAGCGCGCTCGAACACGTCGCGGAAGATTACATGGGCGAGCACTGGCTCGCTTCTTTTGCCACGCTCGCGCTCGAAGCGTGAACGCCCGAGGTTTCGCTACGGCGCACTGCGGCGTAGGCCGCATTCAGCACATGCACACGGCTAATCGCCGCGCAGGCGCCATCGAACTGTTACCGGCGCTATCCTTGCTCATACGAACTCGCAACCAATACGGCCCAAAAGCGAGCATTCGCGGCACCCACGCGCCAGGCACTTGTAACAGCTCGAAAAATCAGTGCAATCCACGTAATTGCATTGGCACGCGCGATGTCATAGCGTTCGATTATTAACGAGTGGACGCATCCGCGCCCCAGGCATCCGTTCTGGAGAAAGTTGTGAACAGGTCAAAAGTGATCCTCGGGGCCATCGCAACCGCCATCGCATGCGCGAGCGGCGCAGCCCATGCGGCGCGTTGGGCCGTCGGGGTGGGCGTCGGCGCGCCCTGGTACTACCCGGCGCCTTATTACTACGCACCGGGGCCGGTCATCGTCGCACCTCCGCCAGAACCGCCTGTCTGGATCGAGCAAGGTCAGCCGCCATCCGGCCCCGCCGATCAGGCGTATTCGCAGTATTCGCAAGGTCCGGCGGATGCGGAAAACGATCCCGAAGCCGATAACAGCGACACCTGGTATTACTGCGACGCATCGCGGACCTACTACCCGTATGTGAAGCAGTGTGCGTCGGGCTGGCGCCCGGTTCCCGCCCAACCCGCTCCCGAGAACTAAACCTTCTAGACCAGATCGAGGTTCCAATGAAAACGACCTACCTCGCGCTACTCGTCACCACAGGTCTCGTCAGCGCATGCTCCGTTGTCCCCACCGGGCCGAGCGTGATGGCGCTGCCGGGTGCAGGCAAGACCTTCGACCAGTTCCGCGCCGATGACGCGCAGTGCCGCGCGTTCGCCTTCCAGCAGGTGGGCGGCCAAACGACGAATCAGGCTGCGACCAATACCGCCGTGGGCAGCGCGGCGGTCGGCACGGCACTCGGCGCGGCGGCCGGCGCCGCGTTTGGCGGCGGCCGCGGGGCGGCGGTCGGCGCGGGCGCGGGGCTGCTTACGGGCAGCGCCGTCGGCATGAGCAACGTCCAGGGGTCCTCCTTCGACATCCAGCGCCGCTTCGACTACGCGTACCTGCAATGCATGTACGCGAGCGGCAACCGCATCCCGGTTCAGGGCCGCATGATGACGACACCGATGCAGGGTGCGCCGCGCTACATGCCGCCTCCGCCTCCGGGCGGGTGGTAATGAGAGACCGTCTGCTTCGCGACCGCGTCTGAAATGCGCGCTCGCGAAGCGGCGTGCGCTCGCTACTTCACGATTGAATTCCGCGCGCTTATACAGTCATCTGAATTTTTGCGCACCAATCAAGAAGGGGCACCACGGGTGCCCCTTCAATCATGCATATTCCCGACGCTGCGAGTAATCAGACTACCGGATCGCGTTCCCCGCATCCGTGGACGGCTGCCATGAGACGTCGCGCGCCGTGCCCGTCTGCAAATCGTACATCGTCACCTGCAACTTGCCGCGCTTGACTTCGGGCTTCAATCCGCCAGGCGACCCGCGATCCTCGAGCAACGGCTGCAACACAGGAGCCAGCGATTTGAGTAGTTGCACCGACAACGCACTCGTGAACGTATAGCGCGCCGCATACGGCTCGTGCACCCACGCCGTGAGCGTGCCGTAGAACCGGTCGCCGATCACGAATACGAAAGTCGCGGTGCGGTTCACCTTGCGCGATTCGATAAGCCGCGCGCCCCGCGCATAAACGTTGAAGCGCTGATCGCCCGTGCCGGTCTTGCCGTACACCTCCAACGTGCGCCCGTCCTTGAAGGTCATGCCGTCGGCAAGGCGCCGCGCCGTGCCGCCTGCCACCACCGACGTCAGCAACTCGTGCACCACCTGCGTAATCTCCGGCGAGACGAGCGGTTGAGGCTTCGAATCGCCGTGCACGAAGCGCGTTTCGTAAGGCGTGCCGCGCGCGAAGTCGATAGACTCGAAGCTGTGCGTCGGCAGCTTCTGGCCGTCGCTCGCGATGAGGCCGATCAGGTTCGCGAGCGCCGCGGGCCGGTCGCCGGAAGCGCCAATCGCCGCGCCATACGAAGGCGTGATGTTCTCGAACGGGTAGCCGAGCGCGCGCCACGACTGGCCAATCGCATCGTAGGCGCGCAGTTCGATCATGTGGCGAATGCGCCGGTCCTGCGTCAAGTGGTATTTCGTTTTAAAGAGCCAGCGATACGTATAGAGGCGCACGTCCTTACTGTCCTTCTGAATCTGGTCGAGCGTCGCATCGGGATGCGCACGCAGATAATTCAGCAGCCACAGTTCAAGAGGATGCACACCCGCGATATAACCGCGATCGTTCAGATTGAAACGGTCGATTGCATATTTGTCGTATTCCTTCGCCAGATCCTCGTCGTCGAGCCACTGGAACTTCGTCCCCTTCAGTTGCGCGCGCATCTGGACGTCGAACCACGTCTGCGAGCCGTCCGGCACCACACTGCGCAGCACCGTCGCGATGCGCGCCGGACCTTTGCGCGTATGTTGCAACAGGATCGCCAGTTGATCGTCGGCGCTCTTGCCTTGATAGCGCGCGTAGAAGCGCTTCATATAGACCTGACTTTCGCCGTCGGCAAAGCGCGTGAGGTACGCGGTACGCACCTGCGGATTGTCGAGCCATTGCGGCGGTGGTCCCGAGGTCTGAATCATCTCGTAGCGGACGATATCGCGCATCAAACGCACGAACACGAGATTCACCGAATGCTGGAACGCGCGTTGCACCGTGAGGATCTGCGAGTTATCGCTCGAATCGAAGTTGTTGAAGCTCTGCGCGCCGCCGCCGGTATAGAACGTTTCGCCCGGATTCGCCGAGTATTTGCGCTCGACCGCCGCTTCGAGCATCGAATGCAGCGAGCGATCATCCGTCTTCGACAGATAGTCGAGCGCCCAGCGCGTCAACACATCGGACGGATCGGGCTGGATCGCGTGCAGCTCCTTCGCGGTAAGCGCGCCGTATTGCGCATGCAGGTCGCTCACGATCTGCAGGTACGTGATGAGCGTGCGCAGCTTGGCCGTCGAGCCGAGATTCATGCGCGCACCGGAATTGATGTCGAACGGCTGGTTCACGCTGTCCGTCTGCACGCGCACGAGGTTTTCGCCATTGCGCCGCTCGAAAAGCGTAAAGCTGTAGGCGATCTTCGACGGATCGTCGGCGGGCCTCAGCATCTCGAAGCCCACCAGCCCCGCCGCTCGCGCGCCATCCTTCGTCATGGCGTCGGCGAGGCGCCCGTTCACGGCCTGCTGCACGCTTTCGTCGAGCGTCGCGGTCGCGCTGACGTCGAGGCGGTCGAGATCGTAAAGCGTCTTCAGTCCGAGCGTCTGCATCAGTTGCGTGCGCAGCGACAGCACCGCCTTGCGCTCCAGATACGACGCGGCGACATGCTGCGGCTTCGTGCGGTCGAGCGTGAGCGTCGTGCCAAGCGCCGCGTCGCGCAGCGCGGGCGTGATGACGCCGCCGCTCGCGAGCAGGCGCAGATAACTATCGGTGAGCTTCGCGAGCGCGGGATTGTCGTGTACGAGGAAATAAGACGGCGCGCGCTGCGCGATCAGCAGCGAGAGCACCTGGCGGAAGGCGAGCGCCTGCTCGGCGAGAGTCGCCGACGACACCGGTTCGCGCAGGATGGCATTGACTTCGTGGAAGTCGCGGCCGTACCACGCGGCGAGGCCGTCGCCGATGCCGTTTACTTCACCGATGCCCGCCTTCGCCGAAAGCGGCACGGAATTCAGATAGCGGACCAGGATGCGTTGACGCGCAGCCATGGTCTGCGGGCCGTCGAGATACGCGCGCACCGAAGCCGACGCGATCTGCCGCAGCTTTTCGGGCGGCGTCGCGGTGCGGCCGCCATCCGAATGGCGGAATTTCTCGATCTGCGTGGCGAGCGTGCTGCCGCCCGGCGTCTGCTGATGCCGGTTCAGGACGCGCGCGCCCTGATCGACGAGCGCGCGGCTAAAACGGCCCCAGTCGATGGCCGGATTGCGATTCGGCTGATCTTCGGCGAGCAGGTATTTGTCTTCGATGAAGAGCAGCGAGTCGCGCACGAGCGGCGGCACGGCATTGAAATTCTCGTAGGCGCGCTGCGGATAGCGCGTATGAAACAGCATCGTGCCGTCGGCGTCGCGCAGCATGAGGCCGGCCTGATCCTTTTCTTCATACGGCACGAAGAGCCCTTCGTCCGCAAGCGCCATCATGCGCGCCGAATCGCGCGCCTGCGCTGCAACGGCAAAGCCGTGCGCCGTGAGCCGCCGCTCGAACGCGGGCAGCTCCGCGTAGCCGAGCCGCACGTCGTAAGGCCCATTCGTCGTGGGAAAACGGATGTTGTGGCTTGGGCCGCTTTCGACGGCGAAGCCGATGTCGCGCGTGAGTTCGGAGAGGTAATGCGCCTGCAGGCGCGAGGTGTCGATTTCGATCTGCACGATGCGCGCGATGATGACGATCGCTGCGAGCAACGTGACGACGAAGCCCCACTTGACCCACCGCCAAAGTGAGGCCACACCCACACCGAAGGTGCGAAATGGAAAGCGGATCGACGGGCGGTTCATACGTAGTCTCCCTGACGTCTCGCCAGATCACGGAACGGCACCTGATTTATAGTCTATCTCGCTATGTCGGAACGCGTACGGCCTTATGTGGGCCTCCAATCCGACAGTCGCAACGCCGCAACAGTCATACCCGCGCGACCCGCGCGGCCCCCAGACACGTCACGATGCCGACATAATGTACGGCCGCTGTATGGTCGACTATGCCCCGGCGCGGGCCACGCCGCGCGCGCCCCACAGGAGAAACATGAAGTATTCCGCCCTGCCGCTTGTCTTCACGCTCACGCTCGGCGCGTGCGCCTGGTTCCAGAGCAACCCGGATTCGGGCCAGCCGGTGATCGACACGACGACCCACCGGTCGGCCCACGACGTGATCGAGTGCCTGACCGCCCAGGCGGGACAGCACGGCGCGAGTTTTCGCACGCGTGCGCTGCCGCAGGGCGAAATGCTCGAATTCGGTGATTCGAACGTCATCAAGGTGCGCGCCGACCAGGGCGTCACCACCTACCGCTTCTACGCGGGTAAACGCCACGCGTCGAATCTCTGGATCGAGGGCGCCAGCAAGATCTGCGCCCCCTGATTCCGGCATCGGCAGATACCCTGGGCGGAATACGACTTACATACTTTTACGGACGTAACGTCGTGTAGCATCGCGACACATTTTGGCTGCCGGTCTTAAGAATCGTTTAAGTCTTGACCCGCATCATCGGCCGGACCAAATAACACCCAGCAGGAGGAACCCGTGAAGAGTTCTGATCCGATGACCCAGGAACGATTCAATCCGCAGCAGGCGGCCGTGAAGCCGGCAAAGCGCACGATCCTGCGACGGCTGCTGAGCCATCACGAACTCGCAACGCTGTTGCTGCTGCTGCACGCGCCCATCGACGCGTCCGCCAAACCCGAAATTCCGATGCTCCAGGAAGCCGGCCTCGTCGAGCAGGTGCCGAGCAGCGCTTCGGGCGCCGCGAAAATCCGGCTCACTTCGGCGGGCAACGCCGTGCTCCAGGGACTCGGTCTCGCACGCTGACGCCAGCGTAACCCGGCGCGAACCCGCGCGAACGGAAGCAAAACCGGCGGTGCGCATTGAGCGCACCGCCGGTTTTTTTACGCTCCTGAAATGGAAGCGTGCGTCACGGCGCGCCGGTTTCGACTACTCCCGCATCGTGCGCGAGGTCCATCAGCCGATAGCCGGTCCGATAGACGGGCTCCAACTGGAAGCCGTTCGGTTCGTCGATATCCAGCAGCACGCGCAGCCGCGATACGTGGCTGTCGATCGTGCGTGTGGGCGTACACAAGTCGCGTCCCCACACCATCGTGTAGATATGGCGACGCGACAGCACCCGCCCGACGTTCGCGAAGAAGAGCAACGCGAGCCGGTACTGCGTGCTCGAAAGCACAACCGGCTTGTCGCGAACGAAGACCATCTGGCGACGCGTGTCGAACCGGTATGGACCGGCAAGGAGTGTGATGTCGTTGTGGCGTTCCGGAAACGCACGCCGCAGCAGTGCGTTGACGCGCGCGCCGAACACCAGCGGACACACCGGCAGGCTCACGTAGTCGTCGGCGCCCGCGGCGAACGCGCGCACGATGCTGTCCTCCGAGGTGTCCTCGGACGCGAACAGTATCGGTATCTGGCTGCCGCCCGGCACACGCGCAGCCTTGAGCACCGCCTTGCGCACCGCAGGGGCCGAGAGCCGCGTGCCTTGCCAGTCGAGCACCAGCATGTCGAGCGTCGATGCAGCAAGCGCTTTGGAAAGAACGGGCCAATCGCTGAACGGCACACATGTGTGCCCGCTCTGAGCAAGCACACACGCGATTTGTCCGCGTTGCGCCTCGTTACGATGAAGGACCGCGATACGCATAAAAACCGCCTGTTCGATGAGGTGATTCGTCGACGGCATTCTGTGGATAACCGGGTCATTCGGCTATGAGAGCAATCCGATTTCGTGAGGAGGGTTTACCACGCTCTCGCGCCTGCGGGATTGAGCGCTCCGCAACGCTATGCGCAACGCATTGCATGCATGCATGCGTGCGTGCGACGCGTCGTACGCGTCGCAGCCGTTGCGGCGATACTTCACGCCGCACTGAAACATCGCGGCCAGGCCTCGCCCTAACATGGACGCATGACACACGCACCCATACCCCCGGCCCGCTTCACGCCCGCCCTCATCCGCATCGTCGCAACCGTGAGTGCGGGCTTCATCGTCACGCAACTCGACGTAACCATCGTCAACATCGCGCTCGCGCGGCTCGCCGCCGATCTGAACGCGAGCGTCGCGCGCCTGCAGTGGATCGTCGACGCCTACACGCTCGCCTTCGCCGTGCTGATGCTTTCGAGCGGCGTGCTCGGCGACCGTTACGGCGCACGCAGGATGTACGCGGCGGGCCTCGCTGTGTTCGCGCTCGCTTCGCTTGCGTGCGGTCTCGCGAGTGCGCCCGCTGCATTGATCGCCGCGCGCGCCGTCCAGGGCGCAGGCGCTGCCTTGATGTTGCCGAACTCGCTCGCGCTGCTCAACGACGCATGCCGCCACGATCGCGCGCTGCGAGCACGGGCCGTGGGCTTCTGGACTGCGGCGGGGGCGATCTCGATTGCGGCCGGTCCCGTCGCGGGCGGGCTGTTGATCGCAGCGTTCGGCTGGCGCAGCATTTTTCTTGTCAATCTGCCGCTGTGCGCGGCAGGACTCGCGGCAACGCTCGCCTGGGTTCCCGCGTCGCACCGCACCGCCAGCCACGGCACCCCCTGCAACCAGGCAGGCGAGCCACAACGGCCCGCTGTGCGCAGCCTCGACGTGCGCGGCCAGTTGCTCGCCATCGTCGCGCTCACGGCATTCACGGGCGCCGTGATCGAATGGCGTCCACTCGGCTTCGCGCACCCTGCCGTAATCGGCGGCTTCGTGCTGGCGCTCGTCGCGTTGTGCATGTTCGTCCGGTTCGAAACGCGCCTCGCCGATCCCATGCTGCCGCTCGCCATGCTGCGCCACCCGACATTCGGCGCAGCCGTGCTGTTCGGTGTCTGCGTGAACCTCACGTACTACGGCACGGTCTTCGTGCTCGCGCTCTATCTTCAGCACGCGCGCGGCGAATCGCCGTTACAGGCGGGCCTCGCGTTCATGCCGCTCACCGGCGGTTTTCTGCTTTCGAATATCGCGAGCGGTCACGCTGTTGCGCGCTACGGAGCGCGCTTGCCGATGATCGTGGGTGCGCTCGTCGCGGCGTCGGGCTATGCGCTGCTAAGCGTGATCGATGCGGCCACACCGCTCGCCGCCGTGCTCGCGCCGTGCCTGCTGATTCCGTTGGGAATGGGACTCGCCGTGCCTGCCATGACCACCGCCGTGCTCGCCTCAGTCGAACCGGCTCGCGCGGGCACGGCATCGGCGTTGCTCAACACGGCGCGGCAGGCGGGCGGCGCCGTGGGCGTCGCCGCATTCGGCGCGCTGAGCGGCACCGGCGCCGCAACCCAGGTGGTGGCGGGCCTGCACGCGGATACCGCCATCTCGACAGCGCTGTTACTCGCCGCAGCGGGGTTCGCGTGGTTCGTACGCCAGGACGCCGTTCCCGCGCCGGGACGCGCGCCTCGCGCAGCGCGGCTCGACGGCTCGCACTGAGTGCCGTGCATGCGTTGCACGCGCTGCACGGCGCCTGACTATCTGCCTGTTAAAGCGACGCTTCCTGAATCGTCCCGGTGGCGATCGCGCGTTCGATGAGCCCTTCGCTGCGTGCGCGCTGCACGGCGTGGGCAATCAAACGGTCCGGCTCTTCCAGCTCGACCTTCAGCGCGCCGATCAGGCCGGTCGCATCGAGTATCACCAGGGTCTTAGCCGAGTCCGCGTAGCTGATCAGCACACGATGCGTGCCGTCCTCGGCAAGACTCGCGCAGAGCTGCTCCGTCTTGCCGCCCACATTGAAATCGAAGTGCTGTATCACGGCATACTCCCTTTCCGCCCGGCGATTTCTGGCTTTAAATGCGCCGACTTTAAACGCGCTGGCTTTAAATGCGCCTGCCTTAACCGCGCCGCCCGCTGTGCGTCTCACGCATTGCGTCGATGGAGGCTCGCCCCGCGCCGGTCACCATCAGCAGCAGGAAACCGCCTGCAATCGCAATGTTCTTCCAGAAGTGAACGACCGCGTCCTGTTGCTGGGCGGCGTCGGTGATGTTCCAGAAATCGTGGCCGAAAACCGCCGTGGCAATGGTGTACACGGCCAGCAGAAAACCCACGGCCCGCGTGCGCACGCCGATCACGAGCGCGATGCCGCCGAGCAGTTCGACCGCCACGGCAACCGGCGCGGCGATCGTCGCGTAAGGAACACCCTTGGTGTGAAGGTAGCCCATGAAGCCCGCGTAACCGAGCAGCTTCATCGCGCCGCCCCACAGGAACAGGACAGCAAGCGCAATGCGGGCGATGAAGATGACAAGGGATTCAGCGGTTCGCGTCATGGCGTGCTCCGGTATGTAATGACGAAATGACCTCGCAGCCCGCGTACAGTTCCCGCGACGACACGCGTCAGCCACCGTCGCATTGCGACGGGAGCACAGCAGGCTTTGAAGCCACTGCCATCAGCATTGATTCGGATTACCTGGTATATGGCGCATTGCTTCGCGCCGTTTGACCGCTTCCCGACCTTTGAAGCACCGTACGGCGCACGCAACCCGCGCCCTGTCCACGCGCGGCACGCGATGCGGGTTCCCGCTGAATGGGCCAGTGCTGACACGCTCAATGCTTGTGACGCAGGCCGTGGCCGCGATGGGCATCGAGCCAGCGCGCGAGGCGCGCTTCAAGAATCCCCCGGCTGCGACGCGACACTGCCCACATGGCGGCGCACACCGCCAGCATCACGGCTGGACCCAGAAGATAAGCAGCTACGGTTTCCCTCATGGCACTCTCCTCGCCACGCCGCCGAACTTTGACATTTCATTTTAGGCGATCGCACGTTGGCGGATAAAGCGCGCTCCTGCTCTTCCGTCAACGTTGGCGCATGTATTGCGCAGGCCGCGATATCCGGCAGGGCGGGCCACACGCGCCGCACTTCGTTTATCCGTGGTGCATCCGGTGCATCTTACTCGCGTCGCCTGCGACGATGCGTCACAGCGTGAAATGTGGTCCGTAACCGTGAACGTCACACACACTGTGTAGTCTTGCGTGCCACCAGTCGGCGAATGCGGCGCGCTCTGAAGTTGTATCAAAAGCACGAACATTTGTTACATTTAAATTTTCCGATGTATTAATGTTGCATTGCGCATTTTTTACTTGCATTGTTAATACTCGAAAACGCCTGGTTGTCTTATCTCACCAACACTTCCCGTGCGAATAGTTGCATTCGCAATGAAATTCTCCCTGTAAGCCATATTTGACGGGCACGTGAGCCATGTCAGCGTTTGATGCGCGCCGTCGCAACGTTGTCATACAAGCAAACGTAAATATCAGAAAAACTTACCGAAATCATTGTTCCCAAACAATGATTTTTTTGTGACAGGGATTGATTTTCGGGATACCACCTCATACAATTCCGGCCAAGGTGTTACGAGTTGTAACACCTTGTATCAATTAGCCAGGCCCGCCGGGAAACAAAAAAGAGCGACGGTCGGCACAAACAGACCAGAAAGCACAACGACGGCAAAAGCCGTGGCGTTAATGATTCGGGGCTTCGGAAACTGAGAAATGGACCGCAGCAGCGAGACGCTGGATTCTATCCGCGAGATTAATTTGTCGTACCTGATGCTTGCGCAGCGCATGCTGCGCGAGGATAGGCCAGTCGGCATGTTCCGGCTGGGTCTGTCGTCGGAACTGGCCGAACTGCTTGCCGGGCTATCGCTCGCGCAGATCGTCAGGCTGGCTGCTTCCGACCAGCTCCTTTGCTTTTTCCGCTTTGACGATCACTCGATGCTGTCCGCGCTTACGCAGACGGCAAAGCATGCGGACGTGGCAACCACTCACGCAGCCATCCTGCTTGCAGGACAGCCGGCTGGGCAATTCGCCTGAGGAGCACGTCCATGACGCGGCGCAGCCTCACCGAAGACGCTCAGGAGGTATTTCGCGCAATCGCGCTGATCGAGCTGGGCGCGCGAATGCAAGTGCTCGAAAGCGAGCTGACCCTCTCGCGCGACCGCATGATCCGCCTCTATCGCGAGATCCGCGGCGTGTCGCCGCCGAAAGGAATGCTGCCGTTTTCGGCCGACTGGTACATGACGTGGCTGGCGAACATCCACGCTTCGCTGTTCTACAACACGTACCTGTTCCTCAAGAACGAAGCGCGTTGCTCGCATCTCGACGCGCTCACCAAGGGGTTCCGTCTGTATCTGGAACACTGCCGCCACAGCGAGACCGAGCCCGTGCTCGATCTCACGCGTGCGTGGACCCTGGTGCGGTTTTTCGATGCCGATATTCTGCAGTTGACGCCTTGCTGCCGTTGCGGCGGCAAATTCGTCGCGCACCGTCACGACCTTCAGCATAACGTCGTGTGCGGCGCATGCCAGCCGCCTTCGCGCGCGGGCAAGACGAAAAAGGCGGCTGCGGCGCGACGGGGCGCCACGCAGACCGAAAGCGACCACCCGGTTACATCGGGCGGCATCGCCGAGGCTGCTTGAGCGAGGAAACAAGATCCGGGCCCACCCGGACATAGGACCAAAACAAGACCAAGACGCGAAGCCGTCCGGTGCGTTCAACGCACCGGACGGTAAAGCGCTTTTTTCTTTTTTCCCTGCTGCGCGCGAACAGCTCAGCGCAAGGCGAGCGGTGCAGGCGCCGAAGCGCCGCCATCGCGCTGCGGATCGTCAGCCTTCATCCCATCCCAGCCGCCGCCCAGCGCGCGAATCAGATTGACTGTCGCAACCGCCTGCGAACCCTGTAGCTGGCTCGCCTGCAATTGCGCGACCAGCACCGAACGTTCGCTATCGATCACGTTCAGATAGCTCACCTCGCCTTCTTCATACTGCGTGCGCGACAGATGCGCCGAGCGCTGCGACGCGTCGACGGCATTGTCCTGCTCGCGAATCTGGTTTCTGAGCAGGCGCAGATCGGAGAGGTTGTCCTCGACTTCGCGGAACGCCACGAGCACCTGCTGGCGATACTGCGCGACGTCCTCGTCGTATTTCGCGCGCGACTGCGCGAGATTCGCCCGACGACGGCCGCCGTCGAAGAGCGGCACCGTGAGCGCCGTGCCCGCGAACGGCCCGAGCAGGAACGCACGGCTCGACCACATGAAGAGATCACCGAGCGACGCCGACTCGAAGCCAAACGCGCCGGTGATATCGAGTTTCGGGAAGAACGCCGACTTCGCGAGGCCCACGCGCGCGTTCGCAGCGGCCATTGCACGCTCCGCCGCCGCGATATCGGGACGGCGTTCGAGCAGCGTCGAAGGCAGGCCGGGCGGCACCTGCGCGGCAACGGGCGCAAGCGGCGTCTCGGGGAACGTGAAGTCCGCCGGCGCCTTGCCGAGCAGAATCGCAAGACCGTGTTCCGACGCTGCGCGCTGACGCGCGACACCTACTGCATCCGCACGCGCACTCGCGAGTTCGTTGCGCGCCTGAGCGACGTCGAGTTCGCTGATATCGCCTTCCTTGAACCGGCGTTCGACGAGCTTGAGCGCATCCTCACGCAGCACCACGGTGCGGCGGTACAGATCGACATTCGAGTCGAACTGGCGCAACTGGAAATAATTCTGCGCGACGTCGGCCTGCAACGTCAGCTGCACCGAGCGGAACAGCGCCTCGCTCTGCTCCGCATCGGCACGCGCAGCGTTGACGTTCGAACTCACGCGGCCAAACAGATCCGCCTCGTACGACGCCGTTCCTTGCGCGCGCCAGAGCGTTTGCGTCGGCACGTTGGTGTTCTGCGGCAGAGACTGCGAGGCGGGTGAAAGATGCTCGTAAGTCGGCCCGAATCCCGCGTCGAACGAAGGGAACCACGACGCGCGCGCCGCCCTCGTCACCGCACGCGCCTGCTGCACGCGCGCTGCGGCCGCCTTCAGATCCTGGTTCGCGGCCTGCGCCTGTTGTTCGAGCGCGTCCAGCGTCGGATCGCCGAAGATCGTCCACCACTGGCCGCGATGCGCGGCATCGGCAGGTTGCGCAGGCGTCCAGGTGCCGACATCGTGCGGGCCCGCGGGCGTCCGCTGGGCTTCCTTGAATGCGGCCGGAACGGCTGCATCGGGCACGCGATACGTCGGCTCGACCGAGCATGCCGCGAGCCACGCAAAGAGCGCGACGGACGCTGCGATCCGCGTGATGCGCCCCCACGCAACGCTATTTCCCGGCAAGCGGTCTTCAACGGAATAGTGAGTCATGTTTTTCTTCTCCTCAGGCATCGACCGTCGTGCGCGCACTGTCCTTCTGCGCAACGTGGATCTTGCCGCCCGCAATCGTGCGCAACACGACATAGAACACCGGCGTCAGCAAGAGACCAAACGCCGTCACGCCGAGCATGCCGAAGAACACCGCAATACCCATCGCGTGACGCATTTCCGAACCGGCGCCGGTCGACAGCACGAGCGGCACGACGCCCATGATGAATGCGATCGACGTCATCAGAATCGGCCGCAGACGCAACCGGCTCGCCTCGATGGCCGCCGAGAACGGCGTGTGGCCGTCGTGTTCGAGCTCACGCGCGAATTCGACAATCAGGATGGCGTTCTTCGAAGCCAGTCCCACCAGCACCATCAGCCCGATCTGCGTGAAGATGTTGTTGTCGCCCCGCGTGAGCCACACGCCGGTTAGCGCGCACAGCACGCTCATCGGCACAATCAGGATCACCGCGAGCGGCAGCGTCAGGCTCTCGTAGAGCGCGGCCAGCACGAGAAACACGAGCAACACGCTGATCGGAAATACCCACATTCCCGCGTTCCCCGCGAGAATCTGCTGGTAGGTGAGATCGGTCCATTCGAACTTCACGCCGTGCGGCAAGACCTCGGCCGCAATGCGTTCCGCCGCTGCCTGCGCCTCGCCCGACGAATAACCCGGGGCCGGGCCACCGTTGATGTCGGCGGCGGTGTAGCCGTTGTAGCGCACCACCATCTCAGGCCCGTAAGTGGGTGTCACCGCCACAAGCGACGAGAGCGGCACCATTTCGCCCGCGGCGTTGCGCGTCTTCAGCTGCAGGATGTCGTCGGCCCGCTGGCGAAACGGCGCATCCGCCTGCACGCGCACCTGGTACACGCGGCCGAAGCGGTTGAAGTCGTTCACGTAGAGCGAACCCAGATAAATCTGCATCGTGTTGAACACGTCCGTCACGGGTACGCCAAGCTGCTTCGCCTTCGTGCGGTCCAGATCGACGTTCAATTGCGGCACGTTGATCTGATAGCTCGAAAACGTCGGCCCGAGTTCGGGCGTCGTCGCCGCGCGCTTCATGAAGTCCTGCGTCGCGCGATCCAGCGCCGCGTAACCCACTGCGCCGCGGTCTTCCAGCTGCATCTTGAAGCCGCCGAGCGTACCGAGACCGAGCACCGGCGGCGGTGGAAACACGGCGATGAACGAGTCCTTGATCTGCGCGTACTGCTGGTTCAGCGCACCCGCAATCGCCCCGGCCGAAAGCGCCTTGCCGCCGCGCTCCTTGAACGGCTTGAGCGTGACGAACACGATGCCCGCGCTCGAACTGTTCGTGAAGCCGTTGACCGAAAGACCCGGGAATGCCACCGCGCTTTCGACACCAGGCTGCTTCAGCGCAATCGCGCTCATGTCGCGGATCACGTTTTCGGTGCGATCGAGCGATGCGCCGTTAGGCAGTTGCGCGAATGCGATCAGATACTCCTTGTCCTGGGCGGGAACGAAACCGCCAGGCACGATGCGCGCCATCAATACCGTTGCGCCAAGCAACACGGCATAGATCATCAGCATGGCGCCCTTGTGGTGCAGCACGCCGTGCACGCCGCGCCCATACGCCTCCGAGCCGCGATGAAACCCCTTGTTGAACCAGCGGAAAAAACCGCCGAACACGCGATTCATCGCGCGCGTGAGCCAGTCTTCCTTCGCGCCGTGACCGCGCAGCAGCAGCGCGGAAAGCGCGGGCGAAAGCGTCAGTGAATTGAAGGCCGAGATCACCGTCGAGATGGCGATGGTCATGGCGAACTGCTTGTAGAACTGCCCGGTGAGACCGCTCATGAACGCGAGCGGCACGAACACGGCGACGAGCGTAAGCGCGATGGCGATGATCGGCCCGCTCACTTCCTGCATGGCCTTGTAGGTCGCGTCGCGCGCGGAGAGGCCACTTGCGATGTTGCGCTCGACGTTCTCCACCACAACGATCGCATCGTCCACGACGATCCCGATGGCGAGCACCATGCCGAAGAGCGATAGCGCGTTGATCGAGAAGCCGAAGGCCAGCAGCAGCGAGAACGTCCCGACAATCGACACCGGTACGGCAATCAACGGAATGATCGACGCACGCCACGTCTGCAGGAACACGATCACCACGATCACGACAAGCACGATCGCTTCGAGCAGCGTATGCACGACCGCTTCGATGCTCGAACGCACGAACTGCGTCGGGTCATAGACGATGCGGTAGTCCACACCGGCAGGAAAATCCTGCTTGAGCTCCTTCATCGCCGCGCGCACCTGATCGGAAATCGCGAGCGAGTTCGCACCCGGCGCCTGGTTGATCGCAAGCGCGACGGCGGGCTTGTTGTCGAGCAAGGAACGCAGGCCGTATTCCGATGCCGCGAGTTCGATGCGCGCGATATCGCGCAGGTACGTCACGCCACCATCGGGATTCGTCTTGACGATGATGTTGCCGAATTCGCCTTCGGTACGCAGGCGACCGCGCGCATTCACGTTCAGTTGCAGCGGCGTGCCCGGCACGCTCGGCGATGCGCCGATCACACCCGCGGCCACCTGCACGTTCTGCTCGCGAATGGCGTTGACGACGTCGCTGGCCGTGAGATTGCGCTGCGCGACCTTCTGCGGATCGAGCCAGATACGCATGGCATAGTCGCCCGAACCCCACAACTGCACTTCGCCCACGCCCTGGATGCGCGCGAGGCGGTCCTTCACGTTGAGCAGCGCATAGTTGCGCAGATAGGTCATGTCGTACGCGTTATTCGGCGAGATCAGGTGCACGACCATCGTGAGCGTCGGCGAGCTTTTGATCGTCGTGACGCCGAGGCGCTGCACGTCCTCCGGCAAACGCGGCAGCGCCTGGTTGACGCGGTTCTGCACGAGCTGCGTGGCCTTGTCCGGGTCGGTTCCCAGACGGAACGTGACCGTGAGCGTGAGATTGCCGTCGCTGTTCGCCTGCGATTGCATGTACAACATGTTCTCGACGCCGTTGATCTGCTCTTCGAGCGGCGCGGCCACGGTTTCGGCAATCACCTTCGGGTTCGCGCCCGGATACTGCGCATGCACGACCACCGAAGGCGGCACGACCTCGGGGTATTCGGAGATCGGCAACTGGAACAGTGCGATCACACCGGCCAGCAGGATCACCACGGACAGCACGCCCGCGAAGATCGGCCGGTCGATGAAGAATTTCGATATGTTCATGGGTTGCTCGTTAAGTTAACGCTTGGTTCCACTAATCGGTTCAGGGTAAAACACACACGATGCCAGGACGCATGCCTCAGGAGGTCTTGCCGTCCTTCGTCCGGGCCGGTGTTTGCGCGGGTGTTTCTTTCGCCGCGGCGGCGAGCGGATCGGCGTCGTGCGTCCTGGCAAGCGACGAGGCGGCGTCGCCTTCGGGATCGCCATTCATCGGCACCGTGCGCGCGCGCACGGCCTCGCCGGGCCGCACACGCTGCGCGCCGTTCACCACGACGCGCTCGCCCTGCTGCAGCCCGCCCACGATCACGCGCAAATTGCCCTGCTGTCCGCCGATCTGCACGGGGCGATACGTGACGTGGTCGCCCTTGTCGAGCACGTAGACGAACTTCTTGTCCTGGTCGGTGCCGATAGCGGTGTCGTCCACGAGCAGCGCCGGATGCGGGGCGCTGCCGCTCACCTTGATGCGCGCGTAGAGGCCCGGCACGAGCGTGCCGTCCGCGTTGTCGAAACGCGCGCGCACGCGGATCGTGCCCGACGACGTGTTGAGCCGGTTGTCCACCGATTCGATCGTGCCCTTGCGCGAATAGCCCGACTCATTCGCGAGCCCAAGCTCCACCGGCATAGCCGAACCGTCCTTCATGTGGCTGATGTAGTCGAGGTAGGTCTGCTCGTCGGCGTCGAACCCGGCGTAAATCGGCGAAACCGAAACCAGCGTGGTAAGGGACGCCGCGCCCGCCCCCGCCGACACCACGTTGCCCACGGTAATCTCCGCGCGCGACACGCGCCCCGACACCGGCGCGACGATGCGCGTGTAGCCCAGGTTGATCTGCGCCGCTTCGAGCGCGGCCTGCGCGGCCTTCAGGTTCGCGCTCGCTTCGCGGGCGGCGTTCTGCTTCTCGTCGTAGTCGCGCTTCGCGATGGCGTTGTCGCCGATCAGACGCTGCGCGCGCTCCCAGTCGCTCTGTGCGTAGCCCGTGCGCGCCTGCGCGGCGGCGAGCTGCGCAGCGGCCTGATCGACGGCCGCCTGATACGGACGCGGGTCGATCACGAACAGCGTATCGCCCTTCTTGACGAGTGCGCCGTCGCGGAAATTCACGGAAACGATCGTGCCCGAAACCTGCGGCCGGATATCGACTTTCTCGACAGCCTCCAGGCGGCCCGAGTAGCTCTGCCAGTCGGTGACGGTGCGCTGGATCACGGCGGCGACGTCTACTTCGGGCGCGCGCGGCGCTTCAGCGGCGGCGGCCGGATGGGTTTCGAGGCGCATGGCAACGAGCGCGCCGAACCCGGCAACCGCAACGACGGCCAGCGCCGCCATTGCGATACGCGTACGGGAAAACGATTTGAGTGACATGTCCGGCTCCACGAGAGTTGATTGAATGTTCTTTATCTTTTTGCGCAGGCCTCGAAGCAGCACTTGAAGAAGCCCACGGCTTCGCTGAGCGCGGCTTCATACGCGACAAGCTGCGCGTGCGAGATGCTCGGATAGCGCACCACCTGCGTGCGAACGCCCGCCTCGATCAGGCGGCTCGCGTACTTTTCGGCCTCGATATGCAGTACGTCGTTTTGTGCGGTGACGATCAGCGTCGACGGCAAACCCGCCAGCCGCGACGATTCGAGCGGCGCCGCGTACGGATGCATGCGCTGCGCCGCCTCGGGCAGATAGGCGCGATAGCACGCGGCGCATTCGCCTGCGGTAATGTCCGAGCCGAGCCGGTGTTCGTCGCCGAGGCGCGTGAGGCTCGGATCGAGCATCGGCGCAAAGAGCGCCTGTGCGACGAGCCGCACGTCGCCGCGATCACGTCCGATGAATGCGAGCACATTCGCAATCTGTCCGCCCGCGTCGTGACCGGCTGCCATCACGCGCTTCGGGTTGCCGCCGAACGCGCGGGCACGTGTGATGATCCACTGCGCGGCGCGATGCGCGTCTTCGGGCGCGGCCGGAAACGGAAACCGGGGTGCGAGCGAATAGTCCACCGAAACGACGAGCGCGGGCAGGTGCTTCGCGAAATAGCGCGACGCTTCGCTGCCGTCGTCGATCGTGCCGCGCACGAAACCGCCGCCGTGAAAATAAAGCAGGATCGGCAGCCCGCTCGCACCGGCAGGCCGGTAAAGGCGCAAGCCGATTTTTTGCGCGTAGCCATCGATTTCGACGTCCGTCACCAGCAGGTCGTCCGTTGCCGCCGCCGCTGTTGCCGCACTCGCCACACTCGCCACACCCGCCGGAGTCGCGCCTGAACCCGCAGGCGCGACAGGGCGAGGCGCGCCGGACGCCGGGTCTTTCTGAAGCGTGTCCTCGGCGCAGGCCGGCGAGGTCGAAGGCTTGAATGCATCCATGTCGAAACGGCGCAGTGCGCGAAATTAGATTCGAATGGAGCGCATTGTGAATTCGGCAGACCTGCAAATAAATGCCTATAATCCGGCAACACAATTCAGCGCACCCGAACAATCTGTCGCTCGTTTTACGCGCAGGGCAGCCGAATTCTTACGGAGAATGGCAATGGACCGCCTGCAAGCCATGCAAGTGTTCACGCGTGTCGTCGACACCAACAGCTTTACGCGCGCAGCCGAAACGCTCGACATGCCGCGGGCTTCGGTCACGACGATCATCCAGAATCTCGAAGCGTTTCTCGGCGTGCGCCTCATGCATCGCACGACGCGCCGCCTGTCGCTCACACCCGACGGCGCCGCGTATTACGAGCGCTGCGTGCGCATCCTCGCGGACGTCGAAGAAACCGAGATGACGTTCCAGGACCGCAACCGCAAGCCGCACGGCAAGCTGCGCATCGACATGCCGGGCTCGATCGGCCGCGCCATCGTGATCCCGTCGCTGTGCGAATTTCACTCGCGCTACCCGGATATCGATTTGCAGCTCGGACTCACCGACCGGCCTGTGGATCTCTTGCAGGAAGGCGTCGATTGCGTCGTGCGCGTCGGCGCGCTGCAGGATTCGTCACTCGTGGCGCGCCGCATCGGCCTTTTCGAAGGCGTCTCGTGCGCGTCGCCGGCCTATCTTGAGCGGCACGGCACGCCGCAGACGCTCGAAGACCTCGAAAACCACCGCGCCGTGAACTACTTTTCGAACCGCACCGGGCGCGTGATCGACTGGGCCTTCCTCGTCGGCGGCAAGGAAGTGGAAATCAAGCTCAGCAGCATCGTTTCGGTGAACGACGCCGATGCCTATGTCACCTGCGGCGTCGAAGGCTTCGGCCTGATCCAGCCCGCCCGCTACCAGGTGCTGCCGTATCTGAAATCGGGCGAACTCGTCGAAGTGCTGCCCGACTTCAAGCCGCTGCCGATGCCGATTTCGGCGGTCTATCCGCACAGCCGCCATCTGTCGCCTAAAGTGCGCGTGTTCGTCGACTGGATCGCCGAGGTATTCGACCGCTGCCCGCTCTTGAGCGGACGCGGGTCGCTCGACAAAACCTGCACGAAGCGTACCCCCGAAGAGCGCGAATCGGGCACGACCTTCGAAACGCCGGTCGTTACCGAGTGGGTCGCATGATGCGCGGCATGCGCGCCGCACGGGGCTGATACGCGGCGCGCGCAACTGCGGACCGCAATGACAAAGCGGATTATTCCGGAATTTCAACAATTCAATTCACGGCCAGCGCGTTGATCCCCGGCGCGCGCACGCCTATAGTCCTCATGTCGTTACGCGGCATTCGCGTCCCGCCGGTTCATGGCGATGACGCGTCGCCACGGCGGTTATTCCGGATAACGAATCATCGAGGATCCAAAATGAATTTCGCAGAACCTTCCGAACTCGATCAATGGGACAGGACGACTCCCGTCTGGACGCCGTTCCGGCATTGATCGCAAGACGCAAAAAGCCCGGCAATCGTGCGATTACCGGGCTTTGAATTGTCGCTCGGCCATCCTCAGCGGACCACGAAATCCGGCTCGAAAAACACCCAGCGCACTTGCGGGAATTTCGCCTGAAGGTCCGCTTCGATCACGTTGATCGCGGCAACCATCGCGCGGCTTTCGGCGTAATAGATCATCTCGGCCTGCACGGCCACGACGATCTCCTTGCCCCATTGCAGCGTGATCAGATTGATGATGCTGCGGATCTCGCCGCGCGCGCGCAAGAACGTCTCTATTTCGCCGCGCATCTCGGGGCTCGCCGATTCGCCGACGATCATCGACTTCACCTCGCGCGCAATCAGCCCCGCGATCGTCATCAGCAGCAGCCCGACGCCGATCGAGCCTAACGCGTCCCATACCGGATTGCCGGTAACGACGGTCAGCAGCACGGCTGCGAACGCGATGGCAAGACCGGCCAGCGCCGCGATGTCCTCTCCGGCCACGACGAGCAGATCCGATTCGCGCGTCTCGCGAAACCACCGCCACAGCGACTTCGTCGGCGCACCCGCACGGATCGCCCGCAGCGCGCCGATGAGCGAGAGCGTCTCCAGCACCACCGAAATGCCGAGCACCGCAATCGCCACGTATGCATGCTGCAGCGGCTCGCGCGCGATCAACCGGTGAATGCCCTCGTACACCGAAAATGCGCCGCCCACGAAAAACAGCAGCAGCGCCACGAGCAGCGAATAGAAATTGATCGCGCGGCCCGAACCCATCGGGTGCAGCGGCGAAGGCGGCTTGCGCGACTGGCGCAGGCCGAACAGCAGCAACAGTTGATTGCCGCAGTCGGCGCTCGAATGGATCGCCTCGGCGAACATCGCGCCGGAGCCGGTGAGCGCCGTCGCCGCGAACTTGATGATCGCGATGCCGGCGTTCGCGGCGAGTGCGTAAAAAATGGCCTTCGACGACTCCGCGCTCATGCGACCTCGACGCGTGCCGGGCCCGCGTCCAGTTCGCCGATGATGCGGGCATCGGCAAAGCCGTCCTCATGCATGATCGCGAGCACGTCGGCGACACAGTCGGGCGCGCAGGCGACCAACAAGCCGCCCGACGTTTGCGGGTCGGTGAGCAGCGCCTGCGCGACGACCGGCAGGTCCGCGCCAAGCTTCACACCGTCGCCGTACGAGGCCCAGTTGCGGCCCGATGCGCCCGTCAACACGCCGTCCGCGGCCAGCGCCTCGACGCCGGGCAAGAACGGCAGGTCGGCGTAGCGCACGCGCGCGGTCAAACCCGCGCCGCGCGCGATTTCGAGCGTGTGGCCGAGCAGGCCGAAGCCGGTCACGTCGGTCATCGCGTGCACGCCGTCGAAGGCAGCGAGCTTCGCGCCCGGCGTGTTGAGCTTCGTGGCGGCGGCGATCATCGCCTGGTAGCCGGCGGCGTCGAGGCGCTCCTTCTTGAGCGCCGCCGAGAGCACGCCGACGCCGAGCGGCTTGCCGAGCACGAGCACGTCGCCCGCGCGCGCCGATGCGTTGCGCTTCACGCGGTCCGGGTGCACGACGCCGATTGCGGCGAGCCCGTAAATCGGCTCGACCGAGTCGATCGAATGGCCGCCCGCGACCGGAATGCCCGCCGCCGCGCAGACATCCTCGCCGCCGCGCAGCACCGCGGCGATCACGTCGTGCGGCAGCACGTTGATCGGCATGCCGACCAGCGCGAGCGCGAGGAGCGGCTTGCCGCCCATCGCATAGATGTCCGAAAGCGCATTCGTGGCGGCGATGCGGCCGAAGTCGTAAGGATCGTCGACGATCGGCATGAAGAAGTCGGTGGTCGCGACAATTGCCTGCTCGTCGTTGAGCTTGTAGACGGCGGCATCGTCGGCGGTTTCGGTGCCGACCAGCAGATTCGGAAAGGCTGCAGTAATCGGCGTGCTGCGCGCGAGCAGCGCGGAAAGCACGCCAGGGGCGATCTTGCAGCCGCAGCCGCCGCCATGCGAAAGGCTGGTGAGACGCGGAGCGGCAGAAGGAGCAACGATTGGATCGGTCATGATGGGCGCGAGGCGAAATAGTTCGAGCCGATATTATGGCCAGTTCCGGCAGCCCCTGCACGCGTGCCGCACGCGCCCGCCGTTTCACGACTGGCGCGATGCGGAACGCCGCCTACCCATTCGACATGACGCGGGCATGTCGTCACCATGTCGGCGCCATGTCGGCACGATGACCACACCATCGCCGCTCAGCCAATGCGAATTCCATTGCGCGTATTCGACCGACGCGTCCAGTCAATGCACGACCGCGTCTTCATTCTTCACTTACATGATTTCTTCCACAACGATTGACCGCGCATCCGTCGATCGGTCTTGACATACGTCATCCGGAAGAAAAACGCGATCCCGGCATGTATCGAAACAAGCAGCGGCGCAAGCAGGACGAATTGTCGTAAGCCTGTGAAATGTGCCTGAAAAACAGTGCTTTTCTGTTATGTAGCGATCACAAGCCAGGGTTCATCAGCTTGGCAGGCAACGGCACATGCACTAGTCTTTCTGGAGTCCGCTGTTGGTCTCGCAAACAACGGAACGCTCGATAAATTGCTTCCCAAAGTGCAGCACGGCAGTTTCGATCAACGCACAGTCTTGTCTCGCTGATGCGTCGTCTCGCTGATGTCTGCGCATAAGCCGATGCTCTCGGGGGAGAACCAGCAAGCTCAATCATGGAGAGACACCGTGAAGCGCGTGCCACTTCGTCGGATTCAAGCAATCAGTTACGCGACACTCCTGCTCTTTAGCACCGCCGCCAAGGCTCAGTCGCTGGAGAACCAGGCGGCCCAGGACAACATCACCACCCTGCGGCAGGAACTCAACACCCGCATCAAGGAACTCGAAGCGCTCAAGCACAAGCTCGCCGAAGAGGAGACGAATATCGGCCGGCTGAGCCACGCGCTCGACAGCAAGCAGCTCGAACTGCAGCGCGGCACGGGCGGCACGGATATGAACGGCTTGCCGGTGGGCACGACTGCGACCGGCGACGCGGCGGCGGCACAGGCCGCGACAACCGACCAGGCAGCCAGCGCGCAGGCCACGACGCCCGCCACGAACGCGCCGGCTGATCAGAACGTGCCCGTGCAAGGCACGTCGCCCGGCGGCGTCACGTCGGCGCCCGTGGAAAACGGCCAAGCGGCAAACGGTCAGAATGCGCCGGTGGGCCAGGCGCCCGTCGTCGACACGCGTCCGCCCGCAGTCGCGCCGATCTTCGAGCAGCCCGGCGTGCTCACGCCAAGACACAAGTTCGTCATCGAACCGTATTTCCAGTTCGCGTACTCGTCCGAGAACCAGCTTTCGCTCGTCGGCTACACGATCATCCCGGCGCTCCTGATCGGCCTCATCAACGTGAGCGAGGTGAAAACCACCACGCTCACGGGCGGCGTCGCAGTGCGCTACGGGATCACGAACCGGATGGAACTCGAAGTACGCGTGCCGTACGTCTATCAGACCAACGATACGGTGGAGCGGCAGGTCTTCACCGGCGCGGCGGCCAACAGCGTGATCAGCAGCAACGGCCATGGCATCGGCGACGTCGAAATGACGTTGCGCTATCAGTTCAATCAGGGCGGTCCGGAAAAGTTCTACTACGTCGGCTGGCTGCGCTTCAAGAGCGCAACGGGCAAGAGCCCGTTCGACGTCGTCACCGATTGCGTGACGACCTGCGTCTCGAACACGACCGGCACCGGCCTGCCGTTGCAGCAACCGACCGGATCTGGCTTTTACGCGATCCAGCCGGGCCTCACCTGGTTGTTCCCGACCGACCCCGTCGTGTTCTTCGGCAACTTCAGCTATCTGCACAGCTTCGGCAAGAAGGAAAGCCTGACGCTGCTCAACGGCGCGACCGAGAACCTCGGCAAAGTTCAGCCGGGCGACATCTGGGGCTTCAACATCGGTATGGGTCTTGCACTGAACGAGAAGGCCTCGGTCAGCATCGGCTACGACCAGAGCATCGTCTTGCCGACTTCGCAGGACGGACAGAGGGTGCCCGGGTCCGTGCGCGCGATACTCGGCACGCTGCTGATCGGCTATTCGTACCGGCTGTCGCCCTCGACGACGCTCAACTTCTCGCTCGGCGCGGGCCTCACGCGCGATACGCCGGACCTCACGGTCACACTGCGCGTGCCGATCTCGTTCTGACCGGCAGCGCGCCTCGCACCCACGCCCGCGTCTTGAACCTAGCGCGGGCGCACCGCGTTGAGCAGGGCGCTGTTGATCGTCGCGCCCACGTTCTGCGCCTTGAACGGACCAAGCGAGTTCACCGACGTATTGATCGTCGTGAGCGCCTGGATCAGCTGGTTGCTGAGCGTGTTCTGGATCACGCCGCCCGTCAATCCCGGCAATGCGCCCGTTTGCACCGCATTGCCGCTGCCGACCTGCACGAGTCCGCCCGTGCTGGCCGACGCGAGCGCCTGCGCCTGCTGCGCCGTCATCGTGGCGATATTGGGGATGTTGAAGTTGGTCGCCGACACCATGTTGCCGTTGACGAACGCGACACGCTCGATGCCGAACGACACCTGCAACCCCGACGGCAGATCGAAGCCGCCACGCATGTCGTCGAGTTGCCGGGGCGTCAAGGCCGACGCCGCGAGCGGCGCCCAGTTGGGATCGCTATATGCGGCATCGGTTTGCGGCGCGGCGATCGGATCGCCTTGCAGCCGTGAGGCAGGCGCGTCGCCTGCCGTCATCACGCGCCCCTCGGTCACGGTGGGCGTATCCTGCTCGATCGCGCCCACGCCGAACGACGTCATCTGGCCAAACAGCACGGCAGCGATTCCAGCAAGTCTTAGAGGTCGAGGTTTCATCGTCATCCTCAGAATTCTCCGGGCCCCAGCTTCGGCACCACGACGCTGAACAGCCCCTCGCGGGGTATCGCGGTGTAAAGCGGCGCATCGGGCGCGACGTGCCAGTCGCGCTCATCGTTGAACCTGGCCTGTGCGGGCTTGTTATGAATGACGAATACCACACGGTCCAGCCACTTCTGCTCGAAGTCCGCGCGCGACATGGCCCGGGTTCCCGTCGCCGGATCGCCGATCAGCACGCGTCCGGCGCGCACGCCCTTGACGACCACGAAGTGGTGATAGCCATGCTCGACGATCAGGACGATCGCCGGAGTATGGGTCTGCTCGAGCTTGTCGAGCGGCACTTCGTAGCCATCCGCCTGAAAGCCGCGCGACGCCAGAAAGTTGCGGATATCGAGCAGCGAAAACCCTTCGCGGCGGATCTTTTCCTGATCGCCGTTCTGGAACATCGTGACGAACGCCTGCTGCTCGGTGACTGGATAGTCGTACTGAAAAGTGAGCAGCGTCGCCACCGCCGCCGAGCCGCAGCTGAAGTCGTACTGCTGCTTGACGGTCCACTTGAAGCGGGCTTCTTTCAGGCTCGTCACGTGCAGGGCGTAGTACCCGCCGGCCGGATCGGTCACGTCGATGGGATCGGCCCGCGCCGCCGACGCGGCGAGAGCGCACGCGAGACCGCACGCAAGTGCAGCAGCCACGGCGAATCGCTTCATGGCTTCAGTTCCCGAAGCGTACGTTGAGCACAGTCGCGTTCTGGATCAGCACATTGGCGCCGGTATTCTGGATCACGGTCGGCAGGCCGCTCGAACTCGCGAACGAGCCTTCGGAGATCGTGTTGGAACCGGTCTCGACTCGCGTCGCGGAGTTGTTCACGACCGCGCCGGTCAGATAATTCTGGCCGATCAATACGTCGCCGCCGCGGTGCTCGTCGAGTTGATCCGTCGTCATCGCCACGCCGAACGCGTCTTGCTTCGGCGGCGCTGCGGCTGTTGTCCCGCTCGCGGGCGGCGTTGCCGCGGCGCTCGTTTCAGGCATACCCGCAGGCGCGCCCGCAGGCACGACCGACGGCAGCGTGAACAGGGGCGCGGCAGCCTGCACACCAACCAGCGCACCAGCCTGCGAACCAACCTGCGCGGACGGCGCCTGCACCGCATCGTCCGCATGCGCGCAGACACCGGGCAGTGCCAACGCGGTTGAAACCAGGAGCAGCGAAATTCTCCTTCGCGCTTGCATGGGCCTCTCCTTTGCCTGAGTGCGCCACGGGTCGTCGGGGCGCAAAAAAGGCACGTTCAGGACCTCGGTCTCGCGGAAGTGGATGGCTGAAACGTCACTGTCCACCGGACCTCGGTGCGGTAGCCGCGAGGCGCACTGGCGTACGCCCCGCGGTGGATCCCCCGGCATTCATGCATGACAAATCCGACTCAGTGGCCTACGGTCAGGTTGGCCTGAACGGTGACGGCCTGTTGCGCAAGCGAAGCTGCACCGCTGTTCTGGCTCATGATCGAGATGCCCGCTGCCGACTGCGCCGCAGCCGTCATCGTGTTGCTCATATCGAACGTGCCAGCGTTCACCGTGTTGGTGCCGCCTGCTCCGCCAGCGCCACCGACTCCGCCCGTGCCCGTACCGCCATTGCCAGTTGCACCTGCCGCGCCCGCTACGCCTGCTGCCCCAGCTCCACCCGTGTTTCCGGTTGCGTTGCCGTTTGTCGCAGTCGTCGTTGCGCTGCCGTTGCCGCCGCTGCCGCCGGTGCCCGATCCGCCAGCACCGCCAGCGCCGCCCGTGGCGATGGCTGTGCCGCCCGCGCCGCCCGTGCCGCTACCGTTACCGCCAGCGGCCGTGGTCGTGCCGGTCGTCGCCGCGCCGCCCGCTGCCGTGGCAGCACCGCCTGCCCCGGCACCCGAGCCGCCTGCCCCGCCGCCACCGCCCGCGCCGCCAGCAGAGGTTGCGGACACATTGGACGATGCGCCGGCCAATGCGCCGCCACCATTACCGCCGTGCCCGCCGTTGCCGCCGCCTCCGCCGTTGCCGCTGTTGTTGCCGCCGAAGCCGATCGCGAGGCCGCCTGCAGCCCCGTTGCCCGCCACTGCCACGCCGCCAGAGCCATGACCGTTACCGCCCTGCGTACCGCCTGCAGATGCGGTGCCGCCGTCGCCACCGGCACCACCAAAGCCGTTGCCAGCCGTGGCGCTGCCGTTCTTGACGCTACCGGCCGAAGCGTTGCCGTTCGTGGCGTTACCGCCGTTGCCGCCGTTGCCGCTGGCACCGGCGTTGCCGCCGTTGCCACCGACACCAGCGCCACCGTAGCCAGCACCGGCCGCGCCAGCCGAACCGCCTGAAGCACTACCGAAGTTCGTCGCGACGTTGCCGATGTTCGTCACGCCAAGGTGACTGACCGAGCCGTTCAGCGTGCTCAATGCGACAGCCTTGCTGTGATTGAAGGAGTCCTGTTCCAGAGTCGCCCACGAGGCCACTTCGTTGGCATTGCTGCCGGAAGTAGCGGTCTGGGTATTCGACGCGCTGGCCGTGAGCGAATTGGCCCCGCTCTTCGAGTTCTGGTCGCAGGAACCCTTGTTGTCGCTGCAGGGGTTAGCCATCGCCATGCTGCTGAAGCCTAATGCCAGCACCGCAGCGGCCGCCATTAGAGTTCGTTGCATAAGACCTCCTGATGACTAGTGACCCACAGTCAGGTTCGCCTGCACCGTAACGGCCTGTTGCACGAGCGAAGCCGCGCCGCTGTTCTGGCTCATGACGACGATGCCCGCTGCCGACTGCGCAGCGCCCGTCATGGCGTTGGCCATGTCGAACGTGCCCGCGTTGACCGAGTTGGTTCCGCCAGCGCCGCCAGCGCCACCGACCGCGCCGTTGCCCACGCCACCGTTGCCCACGCCGCCCGCGCCGCCTGCACCGCCCACTGCACCGCCAGCACCGACACCTGCCGTCGCGCTGCCGTTCGAGGCCATGCTCGCCGCGCCGCCGTTGGTCGCGCTGCCGCCCGTGCCCGTGCCGCCAGCCCCGCCGCCGCCGGCCAAGGCCGTCGCCGCGCCGCCTGCACCGCCGCTGCCCGTGCCCGTGCCGCCCGTGCCGGAAGTCGAACCGGTCGTCGCCGCGCCGCCCGTACCGCTGGCCGCGCCACCCGCACCGCCACCGGCCGCGCCGGCATTGCCTGCGCCGCCCGCGCCGCCAGCCGAAGTCGACGTTGCAATCGAGCTGTTGCCGGCACTCGCGCCGCCGCCTGCGCCACCGGCTCCACCTGCTCCGCCGCTGCCGCCGTTGCCGCCGTTGTGGCCGCCACCCGCAGCAGCGAAGCCGCCCAGCGCTACGCCAACACCCGCGGCCCATCCGCCGTGACCGCTGCCGTTGCCGCCCTGCGTGCCGCCTGCATGCGCGTCGCCGCCGCTTCCGCCGTTGCCCGCGTAACCCGAACCGGCCGTCGCGCTGCCATTGGTGGAGTTGCCAGCCCTCGCGCTGCCGTTCGTCGCGTTGCCGCCCGAACCGCCCGCACCACCAGCGCCGCCATTGCCGCCGTCACCGCCGATGCCGATGCCGCCATAGCCCGCACCGCCAGCGCCACCCCTACCGCCTCTCGCGCTACCGTAGTTGGTCGCGTAATTGCCGATACCGGAAACACCAACGTTGGCGACGTAGCCGTCGAGCTTGCTCAACGCCACGACCCTCGTACTGTTGTTGGAGTCTTGCCAGACGCTCGCACCCGACGCGATTTCATTGGCGTTGCTGCCGCCTGCCGTCTGGGTGGAGGTTGCCGAGCTAGTCAGGGAGTTCGCCCCCGACGTAGACGACTGATCACAAGCCTTGGAGTTGTCACTGCATGGATTTGCCATTGCGTACCCACTGAACCCCAGGGCCAGGGCTGCAGCGGTCGCCAGTATTGTCATTCGCATGGGATCCTCCTGTTGATGAAGGGGCGGCTTGGCCAGATTGCGCCAATCCGGCTCGCTTCACGCACAGGACATGCCATGCACTTACGTACTTGAATTTACAAAGGAAAGCGGCGTTTCCGGCGGATTCCGGAAAGCGCGCGGGATGCCTTACAGGCCTTTATGTTTCAGGACTGAAACAAATATATCAATGCCGCACTGCTGCGCAGTAGGTGTGCATTCACAAAATTCTTTAAATTCAATTAATTATCTTTTTCATATGAAGTGAAAATAGCTTCATAAAAAACGTTTCGCTTTTTTATCATTCGCCCAGGCAATTCCGCGTCAATCTTGTCTGATTATAATTGTTATATAACAGAATGCCCTTTACGCAACAGGCAATACAGCCCGGAAGTCACATAAACAGGGCCGTCCAGCCGACCAGGCGGGCGAGCCTAAAACGTATCTCCTGCGATTTCTGCCATCCATCGAGAATCCATAATCCGACTGAAGAAAGTACGTAACCAAACCTCGATTCCAGCTCATTCTTCATGCTATTAAATTTAACACAAACGTGACAGCTAACGTCAATTCATTACGTACGTACGCACACAATAATTGCAAATATAATTACGAGGAAATGTTTAATAACCAGTTGCGCGATTAATCTTGGTATCGGAGAAAAGCGGTTATCGAACGTGGCGCTGGCGCTCGCCCGCCAGTTCGGCCTGCCAGTTGCCGACCATGGTGCTGGTCCAGTGCGGATCGTCATGCGGCAGATCGTGTCCGGCCGACGGATGCTGGTGGTGGCGCGCCTGCCACGCGGCGGCAAGGCTCGCCGAGCATGCGGGGTTCACGAGCCGGTCCTGTTGCGACGACAACAACAGCAACGGGCACGCGGGCGCGCGCGGCGCCGCGCGAAATCGTGCCGCCGCAACGAGTTGGCGAAGCGCATTGCCACGGCTGACCGGCGCGCTTTCGCGGATTGCCGTCCAGGCGGCGAGATCGGCATCGAGCGACGTGCGGCGGTTGCAGGTGATGCGGTGAATCACGGTTTCCGCGGCACGCGCATCGCGCCAGCACGCGGCCAGCCGGATCAGATCGGGCCAGCGCTGCGGGCGCAGCCGCTCCCACGCGTAACTGAAAGGCCGCATGCTCGTATTGATCAACACAAGCTGTGCGACCTCACGCGGATACGTCTGCGCCCAGGCCGTCGCCACCATGCCGCCGAGCGACATGGCCAGGATGCGGTACGGCGGCGGCGCCCCCTGTTGCAGGGCTGCGGCCCGCACGAACGTCACCATCTCCTCCGCCGAAAGCGGCGCGTGCAACGTTGCATAAACACCGTTGCCCGGCAGGTCGAGCGTCAGCATCCGCCCTGCGGGCACCGCGTCGCCTAGCAATTCCGGCAAGCGCCCCCAGTGCCGGCTTTCCCGTGTCAGCCCGCGCAGCAGGATCCAAGTGCTCATACGCGGGCCTGGCCCCTGTCCCGGTGATACCAGTGTTCGATTGCACGGTGCAGCAACTGCTGTCGGTCGTGCCCCTGCGGTAGCCAGCGCTGCGCGGAATACGCGGCGCGCGTGAGGAACTCCATCAGGTTTGCATGACGCCGCAGCACGCGCGCGGTGCGGTGCGCCTTCACGGGATTGAACATGCCCTGGCGCGAAAAAATCTGCCTCGGATTCTTCTTGATCCACAGCCACGAGCCGAGTTCGAGCGTGAGCGGCAAGAACACGTTTTGCTCGGGCGCGTGATCGTAAGCGAAGTCCCACAGATCGCCATGCAGCAGATATTGATGGCTCTGCGGCTCGAACGTGTAGCCGTGGTGCGGATGCGCGTGCTCGAACATCCGCTTGAGCACGTACATCTCCGGCAAATTACGCATGAGCTGGCGCGTGCGCGCGTAGGGAAACCAGATGCTGTCCCGCCACCCGTAGCCCGAATGGCAGTCGAGTGCGAAGCTGAGCGGGCGGCTCGCCAGTTCCTCTTCGACGATCTTCAGCAGCGCCGCCGCCTCGATCTCCAGCGGCGCGCCGCGCCGCCCGCGATACCACGGCAGCCACGGGCCGACGCGCTGGCCGCCCGCGAGAAACGGCACGTGTCCGTCGGCGTTCTGCGGCGCGTTGCGCATCAGGTCGATGCCGTTCGGATTCGCCCGCGTGGCAAGCCACATGCCGCCGGGGTTGACGATCGGGCAGCAGTAAATCCGGATTGATTCAAGGGTGTAGGCGAGAACCTCGTCCCATGCGAGCCGCTCGATGAGCGCCCGCATGTAGTCGAGCACAAGCTGCGAGCCGATACGCTCCAGTCCGTGAATGCCGCCGAATAACGCAACCGCGGGGGCCTGCGGGTCGGTCGAGCCGACCGATGCAACGAGGATCTCGAACCTGCGCCCGCGCACCTCGACCGTGGCCAGGCTGCGCGTGTCGAACCACCTCGCCCCTTCGTCAAGTAGCGTCTTCAGGTCCTCGTATTCCTCGAAGCTATCGGGCAGAAAACCAAGAGCCTGCATGGAACGTTGCTCGGTCAAAGGAAGGGCCGCGTTTGCGGTGACAGTGGGCCACGCTTCCCGCCAATATAGTCCCTCCATATGACTGTCGTGCATCGGAAATGCTGGCTGGTGCACCGGGATCCGACTATGCGTCCGGAGTCGCCGACCCTGCGCTTTCGGCGACCGGTCGCGGGTCGCGGGTCGAGTGTCGCGAAAAGCGGAAAGCGCACGACACGCACGCGACATCACTGCGACGCGCGCAGCCTCCGTCAGGTTCATGAAGTCGTCTAGACATTACAAATCTTTCACCCAGCCGTCATAGTCCTTTTCTAGAATGGCCCGACTCAGCGACTCACACGCGACTCTCCTGATTAATATGGACGCCATACGAATCGAACGACTCTCAAAGACCTTTGCGAACGGCCGCAAAGCGCTCGACGATATCGACCTGCGTATCGGCACCGGCGAAATGGTGGCCCTGATCGGCGCTTCGGGATCGGGCAAATCCACGCTCCTGCGGCATGTCTCCGGTTTCATCGCCGCCGACCAGCAACCTTCGCATATCGAAATATTCGGCCGCCCCATTCAGAAAAACGGCCGCATCGTGCGCGAGGTGCGCAACATCCGCCGCGACGTCGGCTTCGTGTTCCAGCAGTTCAATCTCGTGCACCGGCTCACGGTGGAAAAGAACGTGCTGATCGGCGCACTCGCGCGGCTGCCGCTGTGGTGCCGCTTGACCGGATGCTTTCCGCGCGGCGAGCGCGAGCGGGCGTTCGCCGCGCTCGAGGAAGTCGGCATCAGCGACAAGGCGCACGAACGCGCCGCGGATCTCTCCGGCGGCCAGCAGCAGCGCGCGGCAATCGCGCGCGTGCTCGTGCAGCACGCGCGCCTCATCCTCGCCGACGAACCGATCGCCTCGCTCGACCCCGAATCGTCGCGCCGCGTCATGGACCTGCTCACGATGCTCAACCGCCAGCACCGGCTGACCGTGGTCGTCTCGCTGCATCAGGTCGATATCGCCATGCATTACTGCACGCGCACGGTCGCGCTGCGCGACGGCCGCGTCGTCTACGACGGCCCGAGCGCGGCGCTCACGCCCGCACTGCTGCAACAGCTTTACGGCAGCGCCGCGCGCGAACTGCTGGACCCTGTCGATCCTGCCGCGCCCCCCGCTCCCGCAGCCCCCGTGGGCGCGCACCGCTTCGGCAAACAGCCCGAACGATCGGAACAATCCGAAGCAGCCTGAACCGATTTCCCTCAACGTGGACTTCAAGCCATGAAACTGTTCCGCTCCCTGCTCGCGGCGAGCGCCGCGTGTCTCGCCTTTACCGGCACCGCAGCGCACGCCGAAGACCTGAACTTCGGCATCATTTCGACGGATTCGTCGGCGGTGCTCAAGAAGGCCTGGCAGCCGTTCATCGACGACCTCAACCGCAAGACCGGCCTGCAGGTCAAGCCGTTCTTCGCCACCGACTACGCCGGCATCATCGAAGCGATGCGCTTCAACAAAGTCCAGCTCGGCTACTTCGGCAACGCATCGGCGATGCAGGCCGTCGACCGCTCGAATGGCGAAGTCTTCGCGAAGTTGCGCTCCGCCAACGGCGACGCGGGCTATAAGTCGGTCGTGATCACCAACGTCAACAGCCGGTTCAAGACGATTGACGATGTCTTCAAGAATACGAAGGACGTGACGCTCGGCTACGGCGATCCGAACTCGACCTCGGGCACGCTGGTCCCGGGTTACTACCTGTTCGCGCAGCGCAACGTGGCGGTCAACGCGAAGACCTTCAAGGCCGTGCTGCCGGCGAACCACGAGTCGAACCTGCTCGCCGTGGTCAACAACAAGATCGATATCGCCACCAACAATACGATCACGCTGGACACGCTGGAGCAGACGCATCCGGATCGCTTCAAGAAGGTGCGCGTGCTGTGGACCTCGCCGGTTATCCCGTCGGACCCGCTCGTGTACCGCAAGGATCTGCCTGAAGCGACGAAGCAGAAACTGCGCGACTTCTTCTACGGCTATGCGAAGACCGATCCGAACGAGAAAAAGATCATGGCCGCCATCACGGGCTTTGCGGGCTTCGCACCGTCGACGGACGCGCAGCTGATCCCGGTCCGCCAGATCTCGCTGTTCCAGGAGAAACGGAAGATCGAGTCCAACGCGACCCTGGCCGACGACGACCGCAAGAGCCAGATCGCCGCCATCGACGCGAAGATCAGCGCGCTCGCCGCTGAATCGAAGCAATGAGCTTCGCGCACCCCGACGGTGCGCGCGCAGCAGCCACGGCAGGCGCCGTGCCTGCTGCCGTGCGGGCGCGGTACGCCCTGGCAGCGCAGTCCGAGAAGCGCAGCTGGCGCTCGCTCATCGGCTGGGCGCTCGTGTTCGTGCTGCTCGGCGCAACCTGGCGCGGCGCGGACATGCGCCCGCTGGACCTGTTCAGCGACACCGCGAGCATGGGCGAGTTCGCCCGCGACTTCTTCCCGCCGAACTTCTCCGAGTGGCGTTTCTATGTCCACGAGATGTGCGTGACGCTCGCGATTGCGCTGTGGGGCACGGTGCTCGCAGTCGTCTGCGCGGTGCCGTTCGGGCTCATGTCGGCGCGAAATATTGCGCCCGGGTGGATCCGCCATCCGGTGCGCCGCGCGATGGACGCAAGCCGCGCGATCAACGAGATGGTGTTCGCGATGCTGTTCATCGTCGCGGTGGGGCTCGGCCCGTTCGCGGGCGTGCTGGCGCTGTGGGTCCACACGACCGGCGTGCTGGCCAAGCTCTTCGCGGAGGCCGTCGAAGCCAGCGACTCGCGTCCGGTCGAAGGCGTGCGCGCGACGGGCGCGAATCCGCTCGACGAAATCATCTACGGCGTGCTGCCGCAGGTGACGCCGCTGTGGATCTCGTACGCGCTCTACCGCTTCGAATCGAACGTGCGCTCGGCGATGGTGGTGGGCATGGTCGGCGCGGGCGGCATCGGCGTCGTGCTGTACGAGAAAATCCGTTCGTTCGACTATGCACAGACCTGCACGGTGCTCATCATGGTGATCGCCGTGGTCACGGTCATCGACCTCTTCTCCGCCTGGCTGCGCGAACGTGTGATCTGAACGCGGTCGCGGCCAGTCAGGTCGGTCTTTCCGGCCGCACGCGGGCATGCACCGATGCCCGCACCCGCGTTCGCCCGCCGCCGCTTCCCCCCTTCCCCCCTT
>NZ_JBHSMP010000011.1:222362-237701 GCF_042655705.1 Paraburkholderia denitrificans
CCCCTTCTCCCTGCCTTCCTGCTGCCTGCCTGATGCCTCCCGCCCTGCGGCTCAGACGAACTCGGGAATCGTCGCGTCGATCGCTTCGGCAAGCGTGTTGAACGCAGGAGCGATCTCCTCGTCGGGCACGCACGCATAGCCGATCAGCAAGCCCGAAGCCGCGCTCGAACGCGCCGGGTCCGAGTAATACCCCGACAGCGGCCGCACGACGATATTGCGCGCCAGCGCGGCCTCGGACACCGCACGGTCATCACACCCCGCGGGCAACTTCATCACGACGTGCAGACCCGCGTCGCCGCCCATCGCGGGCAGCGCGTGGCCGTAGCGGCTCGCGGCGGCGTCCAGCAGCGCCTCGCGGCGCTGACCGTACAGCGCGCGCATCTTGCGGATATGCGACGTGAAATGCCCTTCCGCGATGAATTCCGCCAGCACCGCTTGCTGCAGCAACTGACCTTCGCGATATAGCTCGGCGCTCGCGGTGGCGAAGCTCTCGGCGAGCGCCTCGGGCGCGACCAGGTAGCCCACGCGCAGCCCGGGGAACAGCGTCTTGCCGAAACTGCCCACGTAAATCACCTGGCCCGCGTTGTCGAGGCCCTGCAGCGACGCGAGCGGACGGCTGCCGTAGCGGAACTCGCTGTCGTAGTCGTCCTCGATGATCCAGCACTGATGCTGGCGCGCGTATTCGAGCAGCATGCGGCGGCGCGCGAGGCTCATCACCATCCCGAGCGGATACTGGTGCGACGGCGTGACGAGAATCAGCTTGGGCGGTGCGGCGAAATCGTCCGCCGAGGGATTGATCCCCTCGCCGTCCACGGCAATCGGACGCGGATTCAGCCCCGAAACGTGCAGCACGCTGCGCAGGCCCCAATAGCAGGGATCCTCGGTCCAGATGACATCGCCGGAATCGGTCAGCAGCCGCACGGCCAGATCGACCGACTGGTGGATGCCGGTCGTAATGATGATCTGCTCGGGCGAGCAGCGCACCGAGCGCGAGGTGCGCAGGTAATCGGCCAGCACATGGCGCAGCAGCGCGAGCCCGCCGCCTGGCGCGTACGTGAGCAGATCCGGGCGCAGGCTGCGCCAGTACTTGTTGTGGAGCCGCGTCCAGACACGTGCGGGAAAACGTGAGACGTCCGGCACGCCGGGCATGAACGCACCGCCCTGGCGCTTCGACACGCCCGCGCCGGAGACGAGCCGTGCGCCGCGCGCGGAGAGCGCGCGTACCGCATCGCGCTGGGCAGGCAAGCCGGCCGGCACGACCAGCGGCGCCGCACTGGCGAGCGTACTGGCCATATCCGCTCGCCCAAGATCCGTCGAAAAACCCGCTGGCGCGCCCGCTGGCAGCCGGAGCGCTCCGCCGCCCGCGGCCATCGCCCGATCCGACCCGAAAGCGCCGATTTCATTCGCGCCCACGATCTCGTCGGGCGACGTATCGGCGACGTACGTCCCGCGTCCGGTCGTGGAGGTCACGTACCCCTCCAGCACCAGTTGCTCGTAGACCTGCGTGACGGTATTGCGTGCAATTCCCAGTTCGGCGGCCAGCAGCCGTGACGACGGCACGCGCGAGCCAGCGGGCAGTTCGCGCGACAGGATCGCCTGCTGCAGCAGCCGGTGCAGCTGCCGGTAGACCGGCTGACCGCTCCCGCGCTCCAGCCGCTGGGCCAGCCAGTCTGACAGCACGCTCGCTCGCATCGAAATTGGCTCCTATGAATTTTATTGAATGGCTCTGAAAGTTAGAGCCAAACGTGAGTATAGTCGCTCCATCGGCCGCCAGTCGGCCCGAGTCCCACCCGTACCCAGAATCGAACGTGAAGGAGATAAACCGTGAAGAACGCTGAACTGCAGAGCCGCAAGGACGCCGCCACCCCGCGCGGCGTGGGCGTGATGTGCAACTTCTACGCCGAACGCGCCGAGAACGCGGAACTGTGGGATGTCGAAGGCCGCCGCTTCATCGATTTCGCGGCCGGCATCGCCGTCTGCAACACCGGCCATCGTCATCCGAAGGTCATCGCCGCCGTGCGCGAGCAGCTCGATCACTTCACGCACACCTGCTACCAGGTCGTCCCGTACGCGTCGTATGTCACGCTGGCCGAGAAAATCTCGAAGCGCGCGCCCGGCAACTTCGCGAAGAAGACCACCTTCTTCACGACCGGTGCGGAAGCCGTCGAAAACGCCGTGAAGATCGCACGCGCCGCGACCGGCCGTCCGGGCGTGATCGCCTTCGCGGGCGGCTTCCATGGCCGCACGCTGATGGGCATGGCCCTCACCGGCAAGGTCGCGCCGTACAAGCTCGGTTTCGGCCCGTTCCCGTCGGATGTCTACCACGCACCGTATCCGAACCCGATCCACGGCATCACGACCGCCGATTCGCTGAAGGCCATCGAAACGCTGTTCAAGGCCGACGTCGATCCGAAGCGCGTGGCCGCGATCATCTTCGAACCGGTTCAGGGCGAAGGCGGCTTCACCCCCGCACCGACGGACTTCGTGCAAGGCCTGCGCAAGATTTGCGACACGCACGGCATCCTCCTGATCGCCGACGAAGTGCAAACCGGCTTCGCGCGCACCGGCAAGCTGTTCGCGATGGACCATCACGGCGTCGCGCCTGACCTGATGACGATCGCCAAGAGCCTCGCGGGCGGCATGCCGCTGTCGGGCGTGGTCGGCCGTGCGGAGATCATGGACGCGGCAGCGCCTGGCGGCCTCGGCGGAACGTACGCGGGCAACCCGCTGGCCGTCGCCGCTGCGCACGCGGTGCTCGACATCATCGACGAAGAAAAGCTCTGCGAGCGCGCCACGCGCCTCGGCGACAAGCTCAAGGCCAGGCTGAATGCGCTGAAGGCCGAAGTGCCGCAAATCATCGACGTGCGCGGCCCGGGCGGGATGATCGCCGTCGAGTTCGGCAAGCCCGGCACGACCGAGCCGGACGCAGACTTCACGAAGCGCATGCAGGCAGCGGCGCTCGAGCGCGGCTTGATCCTGCTCGTGTGCGGCGTGTACGGCAATGTCGTGCGCTTCCTGTTCCCGCTGACCGTCCAGGACAATGTGTTCGACGAAGCGCTCGGCATCGTCGAAGAATCGATCAAGGAAGCGGTCGGCGTCGCGGCCTGATACGCGTGTCACTACGCCAGGCGAACGGCACAGCGGCACACGCCGCTGTGCCGTTCGCGCTTAACAGATCAATCGAATCGAAGTAAGTCTGGAGTTCCACGATGAACCTGAAAGACGCATCGCTGCTGCAAAACAAGGCCTTCCTCGCGGGCGAATGGCAAGGCGCCGAAGACGGCGCCACGCTCGACGTGACGAATCCCGCCACCGGCGCGCTGATCGGCACGGTGCCGCGCATAGGCGCGTCCGAAACGCGCCGCGCCATCGCCGCCGCGAACGCCGCATGGCCGGCATGGCGCGCGAAGACCGCCAAGGAGCGCGGCGCGATCCTGCGCAAGTGGCACGACCTGATGATCGAGCACGCCGACGACCTCGCGCTGATCCTCACCACCGAACAGGGCAAGCCGCTCGCCGAAGCGAAGGGTGAAATCGGCTACGCCGCCTCGTTCCTCGAATGGTTCGCGGAAGAAGGCAAGCGCATTTACGGCGATACGATTCCGACGGTCGCGCCCGACCGCCGTCTCGTCGTCACGAAGGAGCCGATTGGCGTCTGCGCCGCTATCACGCCGTGGAACTTCCCCTCCGCGATGATCACGCGCAAGGTCGGCCCGGCGCTGGCCGCGGGCTGCCCGATCGTCGTGAAGCCCGCTGAAGCAACGCCCTTCTCGGCGCTCGCGATGGCCGTGCTCGCGCAGCGCGCAGGCGTGCCCGCAGGCGTGTTCAGCGTCCTGACCGGCGACCCGAAAGCGATCGGCGGCGAACTGACGGGCAACCCGACCGTGCGCAAGCTGTCGTTCACGGGCTCGACGGCGGTGGGCCGTCTGCTGATGGGCCAGTGCGCGCCGACCGTGAAGAAAGTCTCGCTCGAACTGGGCGGCAACGCGCCGTTCATCGTGTTCGAAGACGCCGATCTCGATGCCGCCGTGGCAGGCGCCGTCGCCTCGAAGTATCGCAACAGCGGCCAGACCTGCGTCTGCACGAATCGCTTCTACGTTCACGACAAGGTGTACGACGCATTCGCGGCCAAGCTGCGCGACGCCGTCGACAAGCTGAAGGTCGGCCTCGGCACCGAGACCGGCGTGACGCAAGGTCCGCTCATCAACGAAGCGGCCGTGCTGAAGGTGGAGTCGCACATCGAAGACGCACTCGCGAAGGGCGCACAGCTCCTCACGGGCGGCAAGCGCCACGCGCTTGGCCACGGCTTCTTCGAGCCGACCATCCTGACCGGCGTGACGACCGCGATGAAGGTCGCGCGCGACGAAACGTTCGGCCCGGTAGCGCCGCTGTTCCGTTTCTCGTCCGATGAGGAAGTCATCAAGATGGCGAACGATACCGAGTTCGGTCTTGCCGCCTACTTCTTCAGCCGCGATATCGGCCGCGTGTGGCGCGTGGCTGAAGCGCTCGAATACGGCATGGTGGGCATCAACACCGGCCTGATCTCGAACGAAGTCGCGCCGTTCGGCGGCGTCAAGCAATCGGGCCTGGGCCGCGAAGGCTCGCACTACGGCGTGGATGACTACGTCGTCGTCAAGTACCTGTGCATGGGTGGCATGTAAGGCACGGCGGGCAGCGATTGTCACGCTGCGCGCCGACGTCGATGAGATGGTCAGCCTGACTGAAACAGCCCGATCGGCTTACGCCGATCGGGCTGTTTCCTCTTTGGAGATCGTCATGGGCACCATCTCATTTACAGATCGTCACCGTCACCGCCTTGCGGCCTGTTTAATGCGACAGGACCGCTGCGACCGCGGGCGACATATTCCGAAGCCAATTCGACAAAAGCCCGAACCTGTCCGGGGAGAAACTCCCGGCTCGGATAGACGAGCGATATGTTCATGCCGTCGTCCGACACGCGATAAGCCTCCAGCAGGCGTACGAGATCACCGCGCTGAAGTTCGTCTTCAATCAGGCATTCAGGAAGCAATGCAATGCCCGCTCCGACAATCGCCAGCTGCTTTTGCATCATTCGGCTACTTGCGACGAATGCTTCGCTCACGCGAATGCAATAATCTTCGTCACCCGTGAAGTTCCAATACTTGTTTCGCCCCCACGCTGCAAAACCAATCGCACGATGGGCATCCAGCTGATCCGGCCGCAGCGGTGTGGCCGCGCGTTCCAGATATGAGGGCGCAGCAACGGGCACCAATCTCGAACGAATCAATGTGCGCGATACGTGCGTGATGGACTTGACCATCTCATCACTCAAGATTCCCACATCGAATCTGCCACTCACCAGATCGACTTGTGACTCAGTCGACGTTACATACAGCGATACGTCCGGATAACTGGCCCGGTATTCGGCGAAAAGCGCCGCGAATCCCTGCTGGGCAAGACCGCTGATCATGGCGACACGAAGCTCGCCGGAAATTGCCGTGGACGCGCGCGTTGCCGAGGCCTCAACACTGGCGAGGCTTGACAGCAAGGTTCGGCATCCACGCGCGTATTGCGCACCAACGTCGGTGAGAACCGTTCTTCGAGCGGATCTCTGAAGCAGTTTCACACCGAGGCGCGACTCGAGATCATCGACATAGCGGTTCACGCGCGATGGAGAAAGGTTGAGCTGCTGAGCGGCTCGCGTGAACTGCTCAGTATCGGCAACCTTGAGGAAGACCTGCATCGCGCTAAATAAGTGATTCACAATAACCGTACGTTGACGTTCGAGAAAATGCGTGTCTTACGCACAGCGTTTTCATCAAAACCGCAATGAATCAGGCAAGTAACCGCGTGGTAATGCGTGAGCTCAGCTTCCGAAGAACACATTGCAGAAGCTTACGGGGCCGACGCACTCCGGCGTTGCCGCACCGCGATTCCAGCGTCCGTTGTGCTGATGAGCTACCGCGTCTGCCGAATCAGCCGTCGCGCCACGCCCTTCGACTGCGTCTGCCTGTTGAACGGCAGCCACTTGAGCCAGCGCGGCGGGTTGGGTTTGGGCCTGCTGATGATCCGCCTGTGCGTAAGCTTGTTGCGATGCCATCGAGAATGCACCAACAGACGCAAGAATAACCACCGAAAGATGAAGCAACGATTGCTTTTTCATTATGAATCCCTAACTTAAAGACTGAATTTCAGAAGCGTCGATTGATCAGATGGCGATCTGGCGAGAAGATGTGCGGCTTGACCTTGCTGTTGCTGCACTCTTGCTAAAGATTCTTCTTCGTCGTTTCCCTACGTGATCTCGAACCGACAGGGAGAAGCATGAATTGTTCGATGTATAAAGTCCAAGGAGAATTTTCGATCTACGCCATTAGGTAAACCGATAGGTCACGATCGAACCGTGCAGGACGTCCCCCTCATTCGCTCCCACAAGTTCGTCAGGGCGCACGACGAACTGCCGGGATCGCGACTCGATCCCGGCACAGCATGGAGATACTCATAAGCCAGGTCGATCACTGCTTTCGGAAAACCGTCTTGGACACATTGGCGGCCAACGGGCACAATTTTCAGTATCGCAATCGAGCAAAACCCGAATCCGCTCTTCAAGTTCGCGTTAGCTCTGCTTTGTCAAATGCGCGCCGTCACGCTTTCAGATTAATGACGCAAGCTGCGCGCTAATGCCTGAAATGCCCGCAAACACTACACATTTCGTGTGGGATTGTTTTCCCGATCCCGACCTGGCTCACTCCAACGCAAGCCAAACGAAGCAGCCCATGTGGCCTCTTCCAGTGGATCAATCCGGTCGTTCGCCGTCACAGGTTTGACGTCGTCATCCGTCGTTGCGCCAAAGGAATTCCCGTGCCACAAGCCTCAGCCGCTCCACTTCGGTCGTGCGATTCAACTGCCGTCCATTCTGGAGAACCGCCTTTCTCGTCGAGCGTTTTTGCTGTCCAGACGGCCGCGATTATTTGCGCCTTTTTTCGGCGTGGCGACATTCGCCCGGTCACACATGAGCATGCTCTCCCCTTCGTGGCCGCCCGGCACTCAGCAATACGCAAGGACCCGGCCTTGATGGCGCTCGCCGGCCTGCGCTGCGCATTTTTCCTGCGCGCGCATTCATCTGGAGATGCTGTTCAATGATCGAAGAAATCCGCCTTTTCGGCGTTTATATGCCGTCCGCCTTGTTCTGGGCGGCCATTGCGCTAACCGTCACGTTTCTTTCGCGCGGAATCCTGGCGCGCATTCCGTTGCGCCAGTTTCTCTGGCATCCCGGGCTGATCGACCTGGCGACATTCTTCCTGCTCTGGTGGGGAATCACGCGCCTCGCCGATGCCTGCTTCCCCCACGGTTTCATCTCCTGACATGCAGCGATTTACCAGTCTCCTCCGAACCGTCCTCACTGTGGCAGTCATTCTGGGCGTACTGGGGGCCATCTACGCACTGTGGGTCCGCTATCAAATCGAGCCGCTCACGCGCGACGGCAAGGTTCGGGCGGACATCGTGCCGATTGCCCCCGACATCAGCGGTCTCGTCACAGAGGTACGCGTGCGCGACAACGAAGCAGTCAAGCAGGGGCAGGTTTTGATGGTGATCGATCCGTCGCGCTACAAGATCGCGCTGGATCAGGCCAATGCCAATCTCGCGAGCGCACGTGCGGACCTGGACGAGGCAATACGCGAAGACAAGCGGAATCACTCGATGCCTGACGTCGTCGCGACGGAATCGACGGAGCAAGGCACGGCGAAAGTGGAAAAACTGCGTGCCACGGTTGCGCAGACCCAAGCCGCGCGCAATCTTGCAGCATTGAATCTCGAGCGCACGCTCGTGCGGGCGCAGGTCGACGGCGTTGTCTCCAACGTAGGACTCCTGCCCGGCACCTATCTCACAGCAGGACAAGGCGCGATGGCGCTTGTCAACAATCAGTCGCTGCGCGTGGAAGGCTATTTCGAGGAAACCAAGCTTCCGGCCATTCACGTTGGCGATCCCGCGAGCATCTATCTGATGGGCGTGGCCAGCGAGATCCGTGGCCATGTGCAGAGCATTGCCGGCGGGATACAGGATCGCGAACGCGAAGGCAGCGACGCGAAGCTCGCCAACGTGAATCCGTCGTTCACCTGGGTGCGTCTGGCGCAGCGGATTCCGGTGCGCATCGCCATCGATTCGGTTCCACCCCACGTGCGCCTCGTGCCTGGCCAAACCGCATCCGTGGAGATTCATTCCCGTGCGGGCGATGTCATGGTGCGCCGAAGCCTTCCGTGGTAACCGCCAGGGACCTCAACACTCGACCTCTCAGAATCAGAAGCCCATGCAGCGTACTCCCCTACTTCGAAACATCAGTTATTTGCTCGCGGTCGACGAGCATCGGAACTTCACGCGCGCAGCGGATGCGCTCAGCGTTTCACAGTCGGCGCTTTCGCAGAAGGTGCGTCAACTGGAAGAGGAGTTGGGGGCGCAATTATTCGACCGCAGCGGGCGAGTCGTTCGCCTGACCGATTTCGGCACGGTCTATCTGGAGTACGCGCACCGTGCCTACAACGACCTGCTTACCGCGCAGCGTGCCATGCATGACGTACACGATCTGTCGCGCGGGCAATTGCGGATCGCCTTTACCCCAACGTTCACTGAGTATCTCGTCGCTCCGGTCGTCGCGCATTTTCACGAGCAATATCCCGGTGTGATCGTCGAAATGACGGAAATGTCGCTCGACGCCGTGGAAAGCGCGCTCATCGCCGACAAAGTGGATCTCGCATTCGGGTTCACCGACATACGCTCCGACGAGATCGAAGCCGCGCCGCTCTTCCCCGAGCAACTGACGCTCGCGGTCGGCAGGACGCATGCGCTCGCCAAGCAGCGCTCGCCGGTCACCCCAAAACAGTTGTCGAAGATACCGCTCGCGCTCCTGACAAGGAGTTTCGTATCGCGTTTCTATGTCGACAGCTATTTCGCGTCCTGCGGCATGGAACCCACCGTCGTGTTGCAGGCGAATTCGATCAGCGCGGTGCTCAAGATCGTGAGCCACGGAAAGATCGCGACGATATTGCCGAATACGATCGAATTCGAGCATCGCGACCTGCAGTATGTTTCGCTGAATCCGCCGTTTCCGATGCGTACGACGGCCCTGCTTAGATCCAGGCGCGCGTACCGGTCCGCGCCCGCAACGGCCTTCTCCGCCGCGGTTCTCGGATTGCTCACCAGTGGATGCCTGATACCGCTGCGCATGCCGACGAAGAGCTTCGACAACCCGGCCGGAAACGCCACGCAACATCAATTCGAGCTGCCATCCAGGAACACGTCGGGTACCGCTCGATAGATCACGGTACCTGGTGACCCGCCCCCTTCAGCAGGGTCGTCGGGTTTCCTGCAAATCCATGGTCCACTCTTTTTCTGCAACCGTTATTTTTGACGCAGTGGTGGACTTGCTCGAATGTATCCGGCTATCAGGCGTCCGGGTCGGCAATCCCACTCTTCAACGTCCGAAGCGATGACAGGGCTCCATCGTCGAGCAATTCCATGACGGACGCCGCAAAGGCTGTCGAGGCGACGGAGCGGTAAGCACGTTTGTAGCGCAGCAGCGCGGCTGTCCGCACGGGGAACGCCGGATTCAGCGCCACGTATTGAAAGTTGCGATGCTCGAACTCGATCGAACTCGGCAAGATCGTTGCGATTTTTCCGTGGCTCACGATTTTGAGCACGGCGCTGATCGAATTCGCCTGCAATGCAACCGTGGGTTGCATTTCGCGGGACGTGAAATAGCTTTCGACATAAAAGCGTGACACGAAATTCGTCGTAAGCAGCGCAAGCGGTATTTTGGCGAACTGCTCTGGCGTGACTGGAGTGGACTGCGTTGCCAAAGGATGGTCGTTGCCGACCACGAGCATCAATTGCTCGGGGAAAAGCGGCTCCGCTTCAACCTCGTCGGAGCGCACGTCGGTAAAGCCGAATGCGAGATCGACCTGATCTTCGACGAGCGCGGTTTCCACCGCGTCCAGCGACATTTCGGTCATTTCGATGACGACACCGGGGTACTTCTCGTGGAAATGCTCGATGACCGGAGCGACGAGATATTCGGTGAAGGTCGGCGTAAAGGCAACACGCAACTGACCGCGCGAAAGATCGTGGACATCCTTCACGGCGCGCTGCGCGGTCAGGAGATCGTAATAGGCGCGGCGCGCATACTCAAGGTAGATGTTGCCGAATTCGGTCAGGCGGACGACTCTTCCGCCACGGTCGAACAGCTGTGCTCCGAGCTCATCCTCCAGTTGACGAACCTTTTGCGACAGTGCCGACTGCGAAACGCAGAGCGCATCTGCCGCGCGCGTGAAATTCCGGTTCTCATCGACGGCGAGCAGATAACTGATGTTTCGCAAGAGCGGGTTGCGCGGCATGAGCCCCCTCTTTCGCAGGCCTAATTGCGCCTGATCGTCCGCCGGTTTTCCGTCATGGCTTTCGGATTCCCTGCTCCCGCCGCTGCCCGGATCGACGACTGCTTTCGATTTCGTAATTGCGTGTGCGGCGCATGCGTCGCGGAATTCAGCGGCGGCGGGGGGGTTGGTTTTCGGCAGTGTCAAAGGTGAAGTATCGAACATCGAATGAAAATCAGGTAATTGATTAACGCATGAGCGACGTGCGGCGAGCGATGGCGGCAGATCTACTGCCACCCGCCCCCCAATGCCAGAAACGCTGATATCTGGTCATTGTTGACGTCCGACTGTGCGGCAGCGACCGCGTTCTCGGCGGCGAGCCAGGTGCGTTGGGCGTCCAGTGCTTCGAGACCGCCGACTCGCCCGCCGCGCAACAACTCGTCGGTGCGCTCATCGACGGCGCGCGCCGAGTCACGCGCGGATTCGAGCCGCTGCAACCGGTCAAGCGCGGAGGCGTAATTGTCGAGCGACGTTTCCGTCTCGCGCAGCGCGGTAAGCACCGTGCTGTCGAAACGCGCGAGGCTCACGCGACTCTGTGCCTGAGCGGCCGCTATCCGGTCGCGGATCGCGCTGCGATGCAAATCCCAGCTCACCATGGGGCCCACGGCAAACCGGTTCGTGAGCGGCGTAAAGAAACTGTTGGCTGCGCCGGTCGATCCGATCGACGCGCCAATCTTGATGTCGGGATAGAGCGCCGCCGTTTCCACGCCGATGTCCGCCGTCGCGGCGGCCAGATGGCGTTCCGCGGCGCGCACGTCGGGCCGCCGGCTCAGCAGCGTGCGTCCGTCGCCCGCCGGAAGCAGTGTCTTCAGTTCGAGCGGTGTGTGGCAGGCGAGAAGCGCTTTGTCGTAGTTGGCGGGCGGCTGGCCCATCAACGTGGCCAGACTAAATACGGCGTTCATCCTCTTCGCCTGAAGCGGGGCGAGTTGTGCACGACTGTCTTCAATCGCACCGCGTTCCCGCTCCTGATTGAATGAGGGCGCGCGGCCATTTGCGATCAGTTCGCGTGTGAGCGCGAGACGACGCTCCTGCACGGAGATTTGCCGTTGCAGGATATCGATTTCGTTGCCGGCATTGCAGAGATCCGAGTAGGCGCGCGCCGTTTGCGCGGCGACATTCACGCGCACGAGATCGCGCGCGGCGACGACGGCTTCGCGGTCGGCTGCGGCGGCTTCGATCCCGCGGCGGATGCCGCCGAAGAGATCGAGGTCGTAGCTGATGGTGAAGCCCGTATTGTAGATTTCGTGCCTGGGCGGCTCGACATGTGACAGCGACGCTTCTGCCGACTGCTGCGTATAGTTCGTGGACGCGTCGAACCCGATAGACGGTTCGCGTGCCGTGCGCGCGAGCCCGAGCAGCGCGTCGCTGCGTTCGAGATTGGCCTGTGCGGCCTTGAGATCGACATTGCTGGCAAGCGCGCTCTCGATCAGTCGATCGAGAGTGGGATCGTCGAAAAGACGCCACCAGTGATCGGGCACGGGCGCTTCCGAAGCGACCGACGTGCCGGAGACGAACGCGCCATGCGCCGCAGGTGCATTGACGAGCGCGTGCGGCGGCACCTTGTAGTCCGGGCCGACTTCCGCGCAGCCTGCGCAGGCCACGCAGATCGCCGCAATCATCATTCGCCTTGCGCTTATATAGCCCCCGAAATTGTGGTTCTTTTTAATCATTATTCTGCCTCCCGGTGTTGATGCGTTTGCGGGAAGAGATTGCAACGCAAGCCGACGAGCGCCATCACGGTTGAGTCATCGCGTTTCGCGGGCTGGCTCGCGACAACGTCGATAGCGCGTTCGAGCGACGCCAGCAGGACCGCCGTGCCGGGCAACGGATGGTGGGCGGAAAGCCTTGCCCGATACAGCGCCGACACTTCCCGAAGCGCTGCTTCGATCACCATGCGCGTATCCGCATCGCGATCTTCCAGACCGTGACGCGCGCGGATGATGTTGCGGCCGATGCGCAGATCATCGAGGCCGTTGGCGGCGTGCAGCACGTCACCGGCGTTCGTCAGTGCCATGCGCGCCGCGATCTGGCCAAGACGGTCGACGGCCTGCGCCGTCCACGCACGCGCCGCGAGCGGCTGGGCCGGGTCGGCCAGTTGCGCCAGATCCGCCCAGTTCTGGCGCACGATGCGATACGCGGTCCAGCGTGAGTTAGCCGACCGGAACAGTCTGGTGACGACGAGCGTGGTAATGATGCCGCCCACCTGTGCGAGCCCGGTGTTGACGAAGCCTGCGAAGTCCGCCTGAAACCGGTCGAGGAAACCCATCGCGACGATGAAGCAGGAGAGCATCGGCAACGCACGCGCGCTGCGCGCGGGATCGGCCTGCAGGTATCCCATCCAGATGAGAGCCGGCGCGAGCGTCAGGATGAGCATGGCAGCCCCGTCGACGCGCGGCAGGATCACGAACAGGTAGAGCGCGGCCAGCGGAAACGTCATCAGCGTCGCGATCAGATACCGGCCGATCGCAGGCGCAGGATCGTCCTGCGCGGCAAACGAACAGGTGACCAGCGCGGCGAATGCCGCGGTCGCCGCACCGTTCGGCCATGCCAGCAGGATCCATACCGCGCAGTAGATCATGATGGCAGTCGTCATCGCGGCGCCGGCGAGGAGCGCGAGGACATGATCCCGAGCCAGCGGAAAATTGTTGCTGCTTCTGGCGACCTCAGCCTGAAGACCTTGGTCGAGCTTGCCCTCGGCGAATGCGCGCACCAGGCCGCGAGCAGCTTGCAGCGTCTCGAGGAATTCCGCGGTGCGTTCAAAGAGGTTTGCCGCGAGCAGCGATGTCCATTGCCGGTGTTGCAGGCGCTCCTCGGCGAGCGCCCTGCAACGCGACACCAGTTCGCTGTCGCGAGACTCGCCGATCTCCTGAGTGGAATGCAGGCTGTTGACCAGCGAGTCAACCAGCTCGCCGGTTTCGCGATCGACTGCGTTGAGCGAGCGAAGCTGGTCCAGCCGATTTGCGGCGGCCGAAGCAATCGAAAGCAGGATCGCAAGCCTGTGTTGCAATTCCGTCACGGTGGCGCGCGTCGCATGCGCGAAACGCCGGTCGAAACGCAGATTCACCGCCATCATGCCGAGCTCGGTCACGTCGGCAGCGAGTTTGCGCCGGTGCTCATATTCGAGTCGCGTGTGATGCACGCCGAAGGCTTCACCCGTCCAGCGGCAGGCATCGTTCAAAAAGGAAAGCGCGCGTTCGTGAATGACCGACCGGATATCGGTGGGGCGGAGAACGCGGTGCGTGATGGTCACGCAAAGAATCGCCACCGTCATTTCCTCGACGCGCGAAATCGTCGTCGTGAATATATTCGACGGGTCGTCCAGATAGGGAAAGCAAATGACCGCGGAACTGAACGCCGCCATCTGGAACAGGAAGGCTCGCGGCGTGCGGTCGAGGACGGCCAGGTACATGCACAAACCGATCCAGATCGCGAGACACAGAACCAGCAGCATGGGAGAGTTCTGCAGATTGGGCGCGATCAGGATCGTGACGAGGGCGCCTATGCCGATGCCGGCAAGACGATGAAGCGCCCGCGGAGAAAACGCGCCTGCCATGGGCTGTGCCGTGACATAGACAGTCAGAAGCGCCCACCACGGCCGCGGCAAGCTTGCAACAAACGCGATGACGAGCACGAGCGCCGCTGCGAAATAGGTGCTCAGCGAAAAAAGCAGCTTTTCAGAATCAATAGTGAATGCGTCGCGCGACCGAAGTGGCGCGGCAGAAGCGTGCGGCACGTGAATTCCTTTCGGGAACAACTAACGAGACTTTCAGATACCTAACGACGAATGACTCGTACTGGGTGAAGCGGGCCGACTTTGCCCCTTTCGACGAAGGATGCCGGTGCCAGCGCGAACACCGGTGAAATTAGTGCGGGAAAAAAGCTCCACACAAAAAGTGCTGGATTTACAGGCATTTTCGGCATGAGCGCTCTGCATGCCTCTTCAAGGCGGGGCATGCGGATGTGCGCTTTGACAAACAGGGTCATTGACAGATCAGACGAATTGATGCGGGTTTCACTCTATTGCAAACATAACGAATTGTGCGCTTTTACCAGCGATGCGTCCAACACAGATTTTCGAAAGAGACAATGTGTTCAGCTTATGGCTCCTGCGCTACCTCAAGTCATCGCTTTACCCTGCATCAATAAAAAGGGACGTACTTGGGGAGCCGACATGAGATCGGCTCCAGCAAACGCGAGAGCGTCCGCGTCCGTATCGGCGGGACCACCGGACGCGATACGCGCGTCGCAAAGAGGCGTTCCGGTCAACGCGAATACATCGATTCCACGGCGATGCAATGATCGGCTTCCCTTATCGCGTGGATCGTTTTTTCGCCTTGGACTTTGCATCCCCGGCGCCTCATGCTTTCGCTCGCCGATCCATTATCTCAATGCAAAGCGATTGAGACGATAAGTAAGCCCGATGAAATGCAGCGTAATCTCTACGAAATTATTTTCGTTGAGATTTCGATCGGTTGAATCGACTGATTTCGCATCAGGATTCTGGAGTGCGATCGCGACTGCATCGGCGCAGCCGTGCAATGGCCCCGCAAGCTGGTGCACGATTTACTTCTGATTCTGAAGCTGAGCTGAAGCGCCTCGGGGTTCGGCGGCATCCTGCACGAGCCCCGGAGCAGCCCGGTTAATTAGCATTGCAAATCTATGGATGCGATGCGCCATGCGGAAGACGCTTCACGCTCGCCTGAGAGGTTTCATTTCCATCTATATGACGCCCCTGCAGTGTCGCGCGATTACCACAGCAAAGTGACTGTCCCGTGACTGCGCCGGGCTCGACATTTTCCTCTTCATAACAATGAGTTGATGGCACGTTCAGAAAGCATCCTTGATTTCGTAAAGAATCTGTTTCACAGACAGCGTTCCCGCTGGAGCAGGTTTGGCGATTAAATCTCGTCCGCAACCTGGCTCCGACATTCGCAGCCAT
>NZ_JBHSMP010000012.1:0-36097 GCF_042655705.1 Paraburkholderia denitrificans
GCGCCGGGGTCGCTTACCGCATCAAGCGCCCACACTTATCGGCTGTAAATTTTTAAAGATCGTTCGCTGGAACCGCCGTAAAACTTCTTACTACCCGGCGTTTTCTGCGTCGCTGCGTCAGCAGCAGAGAAACGAGATTATGAAGAATCTTTTTCGCTTCGTCAACCCCTTTTTTGCATCGCTGCCCAAAAGCTGCTGACTCCGCGCCGCCCGTTTCTGCGGCGGCCTCCGCTGCCCGGACGCCTGTTTCATCACGTCCGTACTGCGAAGGGGGCGAATCTTACCGCCCTCCACCCCCATCGCGCAAGGGGGGCGCGGAGAAAAATTTTCGGTCGCCACCGCCGCCGCGGAGCGGCGGTGTAATCCTCGGACTTACTTGTTCGTGAAGACCGGCTTGCGTTTTTCGATAAACGCCGCCATCCCTTCCTTCTGATCTTCCGTCGCAAAGAGCGCGTGGAACATGCGGCGCTCGAAGTGCACCCCTTCTGCAAGCGTCGTCTCGTACGCGCGGTTCACCGCCTCTTTCGCCATCATCACCGCCGCAAGCGAGTGGCCGGAAATAATGGTGGCCGCTGCAATGGCCTCATCAAGCAGGTCGGCGGCAGGAATCACACGCGACACAAGTCCGGCGCGCTCCGCCTCGCTCGCATCCATCATGCGCGCCGTAAGGCACAGGTCCATCGCCTTCGCTTTCGATACCGCGCGCGGCAAGCGCTGCGTTCCACCCGCGCCCGGAATCACACCAAGCTTGATTTCCGGCTGGCCGAACTTCGCCGTGTCAGCCGCAAAAATCATGTCGCACATCATCGCCAGCTCGCAGCCGCCGCCCAGCGCAAAACCCGCAACCGCAGCGATGACCGGCTTGCGAATCGAGCGAATCGTCTCCCAGTTGCGCGTGATGTAGTCGCCCTTGTAGACGTCCATGAATGTGTAGTTCGCCATCATGCCGATGTCGGCACCGGCAGCGAACGCCTTTTCGCTGCCCGTGATAACGATCGCTCCAATCGCCTCGTCGGCGTCGAACGACTTCAGCGCAGCACCGAGCTCGTCCATCAGCGCGTCGTTCAGCGCGTTCAGCGCCTTCGGCCGATTGAGCGTGATCAGGCCGACCTTGCCGCGTGTCTCAACCAAAATATTCTCGTACCCCATACCCCCTCCTTCCACGAAAGAAAAGTCGTTCGAAAAATTTTTTACGCCAAATTTTGACTAATGCTAACATTTGCCAACCAACCGGTCGGTTAATGAATCGGCGCAGGTTCCATCCAATTTTTCTTCTGCCTGCGCCATGACCAATCCGTTGTTCGCCAAACACGAAACCGTGCTGCAAACGGCGGTTGCCGCCATCGAGACCCGCGGCTACTGGAGCCCGTTTTCCGAGATACCCAGCCCGAAAGTGTACGGGGAAACAGCCAGCGCCGACGGTGAAGCCGCGTTCAAGGCACACCTGAACCGTACCTTCGAACTCGACCAGCCGACGACCGGCGAAACCGTCGGCAGAGAAGCGTCACCGTTCGGTTTCGCGCTTGGCGCACGCTATCCGAAGTCGACGCCCGACCAGCTCATCGCCGCGGCCGAGAAGGCCCGGCGCGACTGGCGCGCCGCGGGCCCGCAGGCCTGGGTGGGCGTCAGCCTCGAAATCCTCGAGCGCCTGAACCGTGCAAGCTTCGAAATCGCTTATAGCGTGATGCACACCACCGGCCAGGCCTTCATGATGGCGTTCCAGGCCGGCGGCCCGCACGCCCAGGACCGCGCGCTCGAAGCCATCGCGTACGCCTGGGACCAGTTGCGCCGCATCCCGGCTGACGCGCACTGGGAAAAGCCGCAGGGCAAGAACCCGCCGCTCGCGATGCACAAGCGCTACATGGTCGTGCCGCGCGGCACCGGCCTCGTGCTCGGCTGCTGCACGTTTCCGACATGGAACGGCTACCCCGGCCTCTTCGCCGATCTGGCTACGGGCAACACCGTCATCGTCAAGCCGCACCCGGGTGCGATCCTGCCGCTTGCGATCACCGTGCGCATTTCGCGCGACGTGCTGCGCGAAGCGGGCTTCGATCCGAACGTGGTCACACTGCTTGCCACCGATCCCAACGACGGCGCACTGGTCCAGGCGCTCGCACGGCGCCCCGAAATCAAGCTGATCGACTTCACTGGCAGCACGCAGAACGGCGACTGGCTCGAACAGCATGCGCATCAGGCGCAGGTGTACACGGAGAAAGCGGGCGTCAATCAGATCGTGATCGACTCCGCGGACGACCTGAAGGCCGTCGCGCGCAACATTGCCTTCTCGCTCTCGCTCTACTCGGGCCAGATGTGCACGGCGCCCCAGAATATCTATGTCCCGCGCGACGGCATCCGCACGACCGAAGGTCACGTCAGCTTCGAAGCGGTAGCCCAGGCGATTGCCGGTGCAGTCCAGAAGTTCGTGGCCGATCCGGTCCGCGCCGTCGAGGTGCTCGGCGCGATCCAGAACGAAAGCGTCACAACGCGTATCGATGAGGCGCGCAAGCTCGGCCCCGTACTCGCCGACAGCCAGACGCTCGAACATCCCCAATTCGCCAGCGCGCGCGTACGCACGCCGCTCGTGCTGTCACTCGACGCTGCGCGCGACGCTGCATTGTTCACGCGCGAATGGTTCGGCCCAATCTCGTTCGTCATCGCCACCGATTCGACCGCGCAGTCGCTCGCACTGGCCGGCTCGATTGCGCGGGATCACGGCGCACTGACGCTTTCCGTCTATAGCACCGACGATGCCGTAGTCGACGCCGCCCATGAAGCTGCGATCACGGGCAGCGTGGCGCTCTCGATCAACTTGACGGGTGGCGTGTTCGTCAACCAGTCGGCGGCGTTCTCCGACTTCCACGGCACCGGCGCGAACCCCGCCGCGAACGCCGCGCTGGCCGACGCCGCATTCGTGGCGAACCGCTTCCGCGTGGTTCAAAGCCGCGTCCATACTGAACCCAAAGCCGCACCGGTTGCAGCTGGCTGAACGGCATATGCCGTCCGGCCTAATGGCGCCCGGCTCTCTCATCCCGTCTAATCACGATGTGTATCGGCGTCGGCCGGGGGATCGCCCTCGCCATCCAACGCCTCTGATACGAACGTGCAGCACCGACCCGCCGCCGTGCGCATCACGCGGCGGCCTCAGGAGAAAAGGAGAGACCCGATGCCCTACGATGCGATCCGTGTCGAAACCGACGCTGCCGCGCACGTCGCAACGATCACGCTGAACCGTCCGGACAAGCTCAACAGCTTCACACGCGCCATGCATCGCGAACTCGCGATGGCGCTCGACGAAGTCGTCGCCACTGGCGCACGTGCGCTGGTGCTGACCGGCGCAGGCCGCGGCTTCTGCGCAGGCCAGGATCTCGCCGACCTCGACTTCACGCCTGGCGCGATGACCGACCTCGGCGCGTTGATCGACGAGCACTTCAATCCGCTGATCAAACATTTGCAGGCGCTGCCAATGCCCGTCATCGCCGCCGTCAACGGCACCGCGGCCGGCGCGGGCGCGAATCTCGCACTGGCCTGTGACATCGTGCTCGCCGCACGCTCGGCGAGCTTCATTCAGGCATTCGTCAAAATCGGCCTCGTGCCCGATTCGGGTGGAACGTGGTTCCTGCCGAAGCGCGTCGGTATGGCGCGCGCACTCGGCCTCGCGATGACGGGTGAGCGCCTGTCCGCCGAGAAAGCGGAAAGCTGGGGCCTCGTCTGGCAAGTAACCGACGACGCCGAACTCGCGCCATCCGCCGCCGCGCTCGCCGCGCAGCTCGCGAAGCAGCCGACGCGCGCCATCGTCGCCACGCGCGAAGCGATGCGCGCCTCGGCCTCGCAGACGCTCGAGCAGCAACTCGATCTCGAACGCGATCTCCAGCGTGAACTCGGTGCCTCGCACGACTACGCCGAAGGGGTTCGGGCGTTCATCGAAAAGCGCGCACCGCGCTTCGAGGGCCGCTGACATGTCCTCGCCACAATCCAAACCACTGGCCATGCCACACGCCTTGCCCGCCGCCATGACGCCCGATGAACTCGCACGCGCCACCGCGCAAGCCATGTACGACGCAGACACCTGCTCGCGCGCGCTCGGCATCGAACTGCTGGAAGTCCGCGCAGGCTACGCACGCCTTTCCATGACCGTGCGGCCCGAGTTCCTGAACGGCCATCAGATTTGCCATGGCGGCCTGATTTTCACGCTCGCCGATTCGGCGTTCGCGTTCGCCTGCAATTCGTACAACATCAACACCGTTGCAGCCGGCTGTTCGATCGAGTTCCTCCGCCCGGTCCAGCCCGGCGACGTCCTGACCGCCGAAGCCGTCGAGCAGATCCTCTCGGGACGCAACGGCATCTACGACATCAGCGTGACGAACCAGGCGGGCGAGATTGTTGCGCTCTTCAGAGGCAAGTCCGCGCAGATTCGCGGCAACGTCATTCCGGTAGCCGAGTAAGCCGGGTTTTCTCACCCGGTTCTACATTCACCCAACCGAAGCATCCAGCCACTTCACCCAGCAGCGCACCGAAGGCTCAGGAGATACCGATGACACAGACGCTGCCGCTCGAAGCAATCGAAACGGCCGGCCGCGACGAACTTGCGACGCTTCAGCTCGAACGTCTGAAATGGTCGCTGAATCACGCGTACGAGAATTCGCCGGTCTATCGTCGCAAATTCGATGAAGCGCGCGTGCATCCATCGCAGTTGCAGTCGCTCGCCGATCTCGCGCGCTTTCCGTTCACGACCAAGCAGGATCTGCGGGACAGCTATCCGTTCGGGATGTTCGCCGTCCCACAGGAGCGGATCGCGCGCATCCACGCGTCCTCGGGCACGACCGGCAAGCCGACCGTGGTCGGCTACACCGCACGCGATATCGACACCTGGGCCAACCTCGTCGCACGCTCGGTGCGCGCGGCGGGCGCGCGGCCCGGCGACAAGGTCCATGTGAGCTACGGCTACGGTCTCTTCACCGGCGGCCTCGGCGCGCACTACGGCGCCGAGCGCGCCGGACTCACCGTGATCCCGTTCGGCGGCGGCCAGACCGAGAAACAGGTTCAGCTGATCCAGGACTTCCGTCCCGACATCATCATGGTGACGCCGAGCTACATGCTCGCCATCGCCGACGAAATGGAGCGCCAGGGTATGGATCCGGCGAGTTGTTCGCTGCGCCTCGGCATCTTCGGCGCCGAGCCGTGGACGAACGAGATGCGTGCCGTCATCGAGAAACGCGTCGGCATCGCCGCGCTCGACATCTACGGCTTATCGGAAGTCATGGGCCCGGGCGTCGCGGCGGAGTGCGCCGAAACCCGCGATGGCCCGACGATCTGGGAAGACCACTTCTACCCCGAGATCGTCGATCCGGAAACGGGCGAAGTTCTGCCCGACGGCGAATTCGGCGAGCTGGTGTTCACGTCGCTCACGAAGGAGGCGCTGCCCGTCATCCGTTACCGCACGCGCGACCTCACGCGTCTTTTGCCGGGCACGGCGCGCACCATGCGCCGCATGGAGAAGGTCACGGGCCGCTCGGACGACATGCTGATCATCCGCGGCGTGAACCTGTTCCCGACGCAGATCGAAGAGCTGCTGCTCCGGCAGCACACGCTCGCGCCCTACTATCAGATCGTCCTCACGAAGGACGGGCCGCTCGACGTGATGACGCTCAACGTGGAACCGTGCCCCGAGAGCGCTCCCGACGGCGCCGCGCTCGAAATCGCGCGCAAGGCGCTCGCGCACGACATCAAGGCGTTGATCGGCGTAACGGCAATCGTAGAGGTGCTGGAGGTCAACGGCATCGAGCGGTCGGTCGGCAAGGCGCGCCGCGTCATCGACAAGCGCCCGAAGTGAGCCCGAAGTGAACCCCCGAGGTAAGCCCTTTAAGCCCTTTAAGCCCTTTAAGCCCTTTAAGCCCTTTAAGCCCTTCTTCGAGGCCGTATCCAACGAAAAAAGCCGGCATACGCCGGCTCTCCGTTGCATCCGATTGCGACACGCTCAGGAATTCGGGAACAGCAGCCACATGCGGCCGCCCTGCTTCATCTTGCCGGCCAGATCGCCGGCATCGTCGCCGAGGCCCCAGAAGTAGTCGGCGCGCACGCCACCCTTGATCGCCGTGCCCGTGTCCTGTGCGAACACGAGGCGGTTAAGCGGCGTATTCGTGAGCGGTCGCGTCGTCTGCAGGAAGACCGGCGTGCCGAGCGGAATCGCCGACGGATCCACCGCGATGGATCGCTCCGGCGTCAGCGGCACGCCGAGCGCGCCGATCGGACCATCGGCGCCGCCTTGTGGCGCGCTCTCTGCGCCCGGCATTTCGCGGAAAAAGACGAAACGCGGATTCGTGTCGAGCAGCGCATCGACACGCGACGGATTCGCGCGTGCCCAGGCCTTGATGCCCTGCATCGTCGCCTGCGCGGGCGTGAGTTCGCCGCGATCGAGCAGCCACTTGCCGATCGAACGGTACGGCTGGTTGTTGGTTCCGCCGAAGCCGACGCGCATCACGCTGCCGTCCTCCATCAGAATCCGGCCCGAGCCCTGCACCTGCAGGAAGAACGCTTCGATCGGATCGTCGACCCAGACAAGCTCGTTGCCATTGAGCACGCCCGAGCGCTCGAGCTGCGCGCGCGGCGGCAGCGCGGCGCCCGCGCGATAGCCGGAAGGCCAGCGATAAAGCGCGGTCTGATAAATGCCGCGACGCACGCGCGAGCCGTGCAACAACGGCTCGTAATAGCCAGTGACCAAACCGTCGAGTGTGCCGTCGCTGTTGGCGAACTGGAACGGCGTGAAATAGGTTTCGAAGAATGTGCGCGCGCTTGCTGCGTCGAGATCGTCGAGTTCGGAGGCCGCGGCGCACGCGCGTAGCCAGCGCCGATCGCGCGCGAGGCGCGTGCAGTTCGCCCGCAACGCGGCGGCGGCGCCGATCAGCGAATCGTCCTGCCAGCCCGGCACCTGCTGCCAGGCAACCGGCGTGAGGCGCTCGGTGGCGATCTGGGGAGGCACGGCGGCCGCACCGCCCGGCGGCGAAGTCCGCACGTAGCCCGGGCCGCCGCAAGACGCGAGCAACACGGCAAGCGCTGCACCGCCGATCCACGCGCCGAGGCGCGCAAAACCCGCGAAACCTGCAAAACCCCGCTGCGGGCTGGCGTGCCGCCGGGGCACATCCGTCACATCCGTCACATCCGTCACATCCGTCACATCCGCCACATCCGCCACATCCGCCACATCAGGCCCATCATGCTCCGCACCGAACCCGGGCGTCAGCCCGCGATTGCGCGTCAATGCGAGCGCCCAGGCGCTCATCGAAGCTCGCATACAATGTCTGCTCTTACGGGATGCCGCCATGTCTGATCTGCTCGACGAATATCCGATGCTCATGTTTGGCCTGGAAGCATTGCTCGCGCTTTTCCTGCTGATTTTCATCGTTGTGTGGACTGCATCGGGCAGGAAAAAGCGCTCCGCGCACGACCGGCGTCAGGATTAGGAGACGGTCCACGCGCGCGCGGGCTCAATGCAGCGTGCGCGGCATGCGCAGGACGAATTCGGCAACGGGCGCCTCGAAGCGCTCGCCATCCTCGGCGACACAAAAGTACTCGCCGCCCATCGTGCCGACGGGCGTGGCAATCACGGCCCAACTCGTGTATTCGAACTGCTCGCCGGGCTTGAGCAGCGGCTGGTGCCCGACCACGCCGAGCCCCTTCACTTCCTGCACATGGTTTTCGCTGTCGGTGATGATCCAGTGGCGCGCGATCAACTGCGCGCTCACCTGGCCGGTGTTGCGGATGGTCAGCGTGTAGGCGAACGCGTACTGCCGGCGTTCCGGGTCCGATTCGTCGGGCAGGTAGCGCACCTGCGAGGTCACGCTGAATTGATACTGGCTCATCCTGATTCCGGTCGGTAACGCGGGACCACGCATGGAGCGAAGTTCCGCCAGCCCCGCGCACCCAGGCGGCGCGGGCATCTCCCGCATCGGGCTCTGGTTTCGCATTCTGCTTCATGCGGCGGGCAGCCGCAACCGTGCATACAAACGTGTACACAGCGGCGCACACCGCGCGCCCGGCAGCCGCGCGTGCCGCCGCGCACCTGGCCGGCGTTGCGCAGCGGCGTCGGTCACGCACGCATGTAACGGTAAAATAACGCTTTTCTGTCCGCCTCCGACTTCGCCATGACGCAATTCCACATCGCCCCCAGCATCCTGTCCGCCGACTTCTCGCGTCTTGGCGAGGAGGTCCGCAACGTCGTCGCAGCGGGCGCCGACTGGATCCACTTCGACGTGATGGACAACCATTACGTGCCGAACCTCACCATTGGCCCGCTCGTGTGCGAGGCGATCCGCCCGCACGTCGACGTGCCGATCGACGTCCATCTGATGGTGCGCCCCGTCGACCGCATCGTGCCCGATTTCGCAAAGGCCGGCGCCAACCTGATCAGCTTCCATCCCGAAGGCTCGGATCACGTCGACCGCACGCTCTCGCTGATCCGCGACCACGGCTGCAAGGCGGGGCTCGTGTTCAACCCGGCCACGCCGCTCAACTACATCGATCACGTCATGGACAAGCTCGACCTCGTGCTGATCATGTCGGTGAATCCGGGCTTTGGCGGCCAGTCGTTCATTCCCGAAGCGTTCAACAAGCTGCGCGAGGCGCGCGCGAAAATCGACGCCTACACGGCGCGCATCGGCCGCGAGATCCATCTGCAGGTCGACGGCGGCGTGAAGGTCGACAACATCGCCGAAATCGCGGCGGCGGGCGCGGACGCCTTCGTCGCGGGCTCGGCGATCTTCGGCAAGCCCGACTACAAGGCCGTGATCGACCAGATGCGCGCACAGCTCGCCACGGTGAGCGCCGCGCAATGAAAGCGCCGACAAGCACGCCGACAAGCGCACCGATAAGCGCACCAATCGTTCTCGCCGCGCCGCGTATCGAGGCCGCGCTGATCGACCTCGACGGCACGATGGTCGACACCGCCGACGACTTCGCGGCGGGCCTGAACGGCATGCTTGCCCAGATCGACGCCGAGGAGACGACGCGCGAGGAAGTGATGGGCTTTGTCGGCAAGGGCTCGGAGCATCTGATCCGCAGCGTGCTCGCGCAGCGCCTGCCCGCCGACGACGCCCAGTCGCGCTTCGAGGAAGCCCTCGCGCTCTACCAGGACGAGTACGCAAAGATCAACGGACAGCACACGCGCCTGTATCCGGACGTCGTTGCGGGCCTCGCCGCGCTGCGCGACGCGGGCGTGCGGCTCGTGTGCGTGACGAACAAGCCGCATCGCTTCGCCGTCGAACTGCTGGAGCAATACGGCCTCTCGCAGTATTTCGAGGCCGTGCTCGGCGGCGACAGCACGCCGAAGAAAAAACCCGACCCGCTGCCGATGCTCACAGCCTGCGCGCGGCTCGGCGTGGCGCCGCAGGCGGCCGTGGCGATCGGCGATTCGGAGAACGACGCGATCGCGGGCCGCGCGGCGGGCATGGCGACGCTCACGGTGCCCTACGGCTATAACCACGGCCAGCCTGTACAACAAATAAAATCGGATGGTATAGTTGCCACGCTGCTCGACGCCGCCAAGGCGGTCGCAGCACACAATCTTCTGACCTAAGTGATCAACTGACCGTCACCTTTCCTCATGTTTCTCAATAAAAAACGGAGTCTGGGCAGCATCGACCGGGGAGCCTGGCCCTGGCGTCGCTGGTCGCGCTAACCTCTGCCGAGGTTCGCTGAAGCACCGTGTCGTTCCGTCTTCAGCACCGTTTTTTATTTCGCTGCGCTTTCGCGCATATCTCGTTTTCAGACTGTTGCGGTAACTCACCTGCGGGCTCACGGGCCGCTGGCGTTGGTCGTGCTTGCGTGTCGCATCGCTTTGTCCGGCGGGGCGGAGAGCGCAAGACGGCGACGTCGCGCCTGTCCTGGACGTCGAGTAACATCCGCACATCGGCGCCTTCTTATTCGGCGCCGGGATCGCGAGCGAGCGCAGCGCCAAAAAGCGGCCTGATGGCAACCCCACGGCAACCCTACGGCAACCTCACAGCAGCCCCGCAGCAACCCAAACGCAGCACCAAGGCACTCGAACCAGTCGCCATCGCGCCTGTCCGCCGCGCCCTTCAGCGCCGCGACCGGCCGCACGAACAGGAAGGATCGGAACATGACCGAACTCGAATTCCAGTCCCTCGCCAACGAGGGTTACAACCGCATCCCGTTGATCGCCGAAGCGCTCGCCGATCTCGAAACGCCGCTCTCGCTCTATCTGAAGCTCGCCCAGCCCGAACGCGCAGGCGCGAACTCGTTCCTGCTCGAATCGGTGGTGGGCGGCGAGCGGTTCGGCCGCTATTCGTTCATCGGCCTGCCCGCGCGCGCGTTGATCCGGGCGCGCAACGGCGTCTCCGAAGTCGTGCGCGACGAGCAGGTGATCGAAACGCACGAGGGCGATCCGCTCGAATTCATCGCGCAGTTCCAGGCGCGCTTCAAGGTCGCGCAGCGCCCCGGCCTGCCGCGTTTTTGCGGCGGCCTCGCGGGCTACTTCGGCTATGACGCGGTGCGCTATATCGAGAAAAAGCTCGCCGATACCGCGCCGCCCGACGATCTCGGCCTGCCCGACATCCAGTTGCTTCTCACCGAGGAGGTCGCCGTGATCGACAACCTCGCGGGCAAGCTCTATCTGATCGTCTACGCCGATCCGCAGACCCCAGAGGCCTACACGAAAGCGAAGCAGCGCCTGCGCGAACTGAAGCAGCGCCTGCGCACGACCGTGCAGCCGCCAGTCACGTCGTCGAGCGTGCGCACCGAGATCTTCCGCGAGTTCGCGAAGGACGATTACCTCGCCGCCGTGCGCCGCGCGAAGGAATACATCGCCGCGGGCGAACTGATGCAGGTGCAGGTCGGCCAGCGCCTCACGAAGCCGTATCGCGACAATCCGCTGTCGCTCTATCGCGCGCTGCGCTCGCTCAATCCGTCGCCGTACATGTACTACTACAACTTCGGCGATTTCCACGTCGTCGGTGCGTCGCCGGAAATTCTCGTGCGCCAGGAACAGCGCGGCGAAGACCGCATCGTCACGATCCGTCCGCTCGCGGGCACCCGCCCGCGCGGCAACACGCCCGAGCGCGACGCCGAACTCGCCACCGAACTGCTGAACGATCCGAAGGAAATCGCCGAGCACGTCATGCTGATCGACCTCGCGCGCAACGACGTGGGCCGCATCGCGCAGATCGGCTCGGTCGCCGTGACCGACAAGATGATCATCGAGAAGTACTCGCACGTTCAGCACATCGTGAGTTCGGTCGAAGGCACGCTCAAGCCCGGCATGAACAACTTCGACGTGCTGCGCGCGACGTTCCCGGCAGGCACGCTCTCAGGCGCGCCGAAGGTGCGCGCGATGGAACTGATCGACGAACTCGAACCCGTGAAGCGCGGGCTCTACGGCGGCGCGGTCGGCTACCTCTCGTTCAACGGCGAGATGGATCTGGCGATTGCGATCCGCACCGGCCTCATCCACAACGGCAATCTGTATGTGCAGGCCGCCGCGGGCATCGTCGCGGATTCGGTGCCCGAGTCCGAATGGCAGGAAACCGAAAACAAGGCGCGCGCCGTGCTGCGCGCCGCCGAGCAGGTGCAGGACGGCCTCGACAGCGACTTCTGAGCGGAGATAGACCATGTTGCTCATGATCGACAACTACGATTCGTTTACCTACAACATCGTCCAGTACTTCGGCGAACTCGGCGAAGACGTCCACACGTATCGCAACGACGAAATCACCCTCGACGACATCGCCCGCCTGAATCCCGAGCGCATCTGTCTTTCGCCGGGCCCGAGCAACCCGCAGCATGCGGGCATCACGCTCGGCGTGCTGCGCGAATTCTCCGGCCGGATTCCGATTCTCGGCGTGTGCCTCGGCCATCAGGCCATCGGCGAGGCGTTCGGCGGACGCGTCGTGCGCGCGAAGACCATCATGCACGGCAAGGTGAGCCAGATCGAAACCGACTGCAAGGGCGTATTCGCCGATCTGCCGAAGCACTTCAGCGTGACGCGCTATCACTCACTCGCCATCGAGCGCGAATCGCTGCCCGACTGCCTCGAAATCTCCGCGTGGACCGAGGACGGCGAGATCATGGGCGTACGCCATCGCGAGCTTGCCGTCGAAGGCGTGCAGTTCCATCCTGAATCGATCCTCTCGGAACACGGCCACGCGCTCCTCGAGAATTTCCTCAAGCAATCGAAGCGCGCTGGAGCCGTACGCGATGCATAAGCTCGGAGACGACACCATGATTACCCCGCAGGAAGCGCTGCAGCGTACGATCGAGCACCGCGAGATCTTCCACGACGAGATGCTGCATCTCATGCGTCTCATCATGCGCGGCGAGCTTTCGCCGGTGCTCTCGGCCGCCATCATCACGGGCTTGCGCGTGAAGAAGGAAACCATCGGCGAGATCGCCGCCGCCGCCACCGTGATGCGCGAGTTCGCGAACCACGTCGAAGTGAAGGACAACTCGAACTTCGTCGACATCGTCGGCACGGGCGGCGACGGCTCGCAGACGTTCAACATCTCGACGGCGGCGATGTTCGTCGCCGCGGGCGCGGGCGCGAAGGTCGCCAAGCACGGCAACCGCGGTGTATCGAGCAAATCGGGCAGCGCGGACGTACTCGAAGCGCTCGGCGTGAACATCGACCTGCAGCCCGACCAGGTGGCCGCCTCGATTGCCGAAACGGGCATGGGCTTCATGTTCGCGCCGAACCATCATCCGGCGATGAAGAACATCGCCGCCGTGCGCCGCGAACTCGGCGTGCGCACGATCTTCAACATCCTCGGCCCGCTCACGAATCCCGCCGGTGCGCCCAATCAGCTGATGGGCGTGTTCCACCCGGATCTGGTCGGCATCCAGGTGCGCGTGATGCAGCGCCTCGGCGCGAAACACGTGCTCGTCGTGTACGGCAAGGACGGCATGGACGAGGTCTCGCTCGGCGCGTCGACGCTCGTCGGCGAACTGAAGGACGGCGCCGTGCACGAGTACGAAATCCATCCCGAGGACTTCGGCCTGCAGATGGTGTCGAACCGCACGCTGAAGGTGGAAAACGCCGACGAATCGAAGACGCTGCTGCTCGGCGCGCTGTCGAACGAGCCGGGCGTCGCGCGCGAAATCGTGGCGCTGAACGCGGGCACGGCGCTCTATTCGGCGGACGTGACGGCGTCGATCGCCGACGGCATCCAGCTCGCGCGCGAGACCATCGCAAGCGGGCGCGCCCGCGCCAAGATCGACGAACTGGTACGCTTCACGCGACAGTTCAAACGCTGAATTCACACGCCGATACCGGTACGAATGACGGAAACACCATGAGCGACATCCTCGAAAAGATCATCGCGGTCAAGCGCGAAGAAGTGCGCGCCGCCGAAGAGAGCGCGCCGCTCGAAGCCCTGCGCCTCGAAGCGTCGTCGCGCGATCTGCGTGACTTCGTCGGCGCGCTGCGTGCAAAACACGCGAACGGCGAGGCGGCCGTGATCGCCGAAGTGAAGAAGGCGAGCCCATCGAAGGGCGTGCTGCGCGAGCACTTCGTCCCCGCCGACATCGCGCGCTCCTACGCGCAGCACGGCGCGGCATGCCTCTCCGTGCTCACCGACGTGCAGTTCTTCCAGGGCAGCGCCGCGTATCTCGAAGCGGCGCGCGCCGCGTGCACGCTGCCCGTGCTGCGCAAGGACTTCATCGTCGACGCGTATCAGATCCTCGAAGCGCGCGCGATGGGCGCCGACGCGATCCTGCTGATCGCCGCCGCGCTCGATCCGGGCCAGATGCGCGAGCTCGAAGCGTACGCCCATTCGCTCGGGCTCGCGGTTCTCGTCGAAGTGCACAACCGCGACGAACTCGACCACGCGCTCACGCTGAAGACGCCGCTCATCGGCATCAACAACCGCAATCTGCGCACCTTCGAAACGACGCTGCAAACGACGATCGACATGCTCGAAGACGTGCCGGACGACCGCATCATCGTGACCGAGTCGGGCATTCTTTCGCGCGCCGATGTCGAGAAGATGCGCGCGCTGAACGTGCATACGTTCCTGGTCGGCGAGGCGTTCATGCGCGCGGAGCAGCCGGGCGTCGAACTCGCCCGCATGTTCTTCTGAGGACGGAATCCGGACATGGCCATCGAGCGGGAAATCAAGCTCGCGCTGCCGCGCGACGCGGTGGATGCGGCGCTCAGGCTCTTCGCGTCGCGCGCAGGCACGGCGGGCCGCGCGGTGCGGCTGGAGAACATCTACTTCGACACCCCGGCGCTGACGCTCGCGCGCGCGAAAAGCGCGCTGCGGCTGCGGCGCACGCCGGATGGCTGGCTGCAGACGTTCAAGACGGCCGGCGTCGCGCAAAACGGCCTGCACGCGCGGCACGAGTGGGAAATGCCGGTGGCGGGCGAGGCGCTCGAAACCGCGCGGCTCCTGCGCGAGTGCGACGATGCGGGCGTCGCGGATGTTGCGACGGCGCTGGCCGATGCGGCTTCGGAATTAATCGCCCTCTTTCGCACCGATTTCACGCGCACGCTGTGGATGCTGGCAGTCGATGACGCGCAAATCGAGGCGGCCGTCGACCAGGGCGAAATCACCGCGAACGTGAACGGCGAAACACGCCGCACGCCAATCTGCGAAATCGAACTGGAACTGAAGGCCGGAGATGAAGCCGCGTTGCACAAGCTCGCCGCGCAACTCACAGCCGAACTGCCCGGGCTCTCGCCCGAGAACATCAGCAAGGCGCAACGCGGATATCGGCTACGCGAAAATTGAGCGCGGTGCGTGGGGCGATTCAGATTTGCGCCGCCGCCGTGCGCTGCCCCCACATTGCCCCCTTTTTTCGCTGCATTGAATCACCGCGCGTTTGCTGCGACACTTGCCGCCCATGACTTCCACGAAACGCTCCCGCGCGGCGGCTCCGGTGCAGGCCTCGCTCTTCGACGATCTCGTCACCGAACCCTCGCAGGCCGCACGCGACGACATGCAGGCACCCGAGGTCGATCCGCGTCAGATTTCGCTGTTCTCGCTATTCGACGACGACCAGCCGATGCCCGTCCCCGCCGCTGCGCCCAAATCAACGGAAACAAGGCAAACACCGCAAACAACGAAAACAACGAAAACAACGAAAACCCGGACCATGCCGACTTCTCCCGCAGCACCCGCGCCCGCAGAGCGCCTGGAAGACCAGTTCGACGCCCTGCCCGCCGCGTGGCGCGATTTGCTGCAGCCGTTTCTAGCCAGCGACGCCTGCACGCCGCTTTGCCGTTTCGTCGATGAAGAGCGCGCCGCGGGCAAGACCGTCTACCCCGCCGACGTGTTTCGCGCGCTGCGCCTCACCTCGCCCGACGACGTGAAAGTCGTGATCCTCGGCCAGGACCCGTACCACGGCGAGGATCGCGGCACGCCGCAGGCGCACGGACTCGCGTTTTCGGTGCCGCCCGGTGTGCGGCCGCCGCCATCGCTGCGCAATATTTTCAAGGAGATCGCGGCGAGCCTCGGGATCGTTGCGCCGGAGCACGGCTGCCTGGACGCGTGGGCGCGCCAGGGCGTGCTGCTGCTCAACACGGTGCTAACCGTCGAGCGCGCGAATGCCGCGAGCCACGCGAAGCGCGGCTGGGAGCGCTGCACCGACACGCTGATCCACGAACTCGCCACGCGCCACGAACATCTCGTGTTCATGCTGTGGGGCGCACACGCGCAGGCCAAGCGCGCGCTCGTCGAAGGCCGCGCGCATTGCGTGCTGGAAGCGCCGCATCCGTCACCGCTTTCCGCGCATCGCGGTTTTCTCGGCTGCGGGCATTTCGCGCAGGCCAACGCGTACCTCGAATTGCAGGGCCGCACGGCGATCGACTGGCGTCTGCCCGACAAGGCCGAAGTACTCGCCTGAAGCCGCAAGCGCAGGACCTTTCCGAAGCGCGCGCATAAAAGAAAACGCCACGAAAACCGCATTCGTGGCGTTTTTGCTTTGAGTCTTGCCTGGTAGCGCACGCGTCCCGAGGACGATGCGCCGAACCGGACACGGCTTACGCGGCGGCAATCGCCTCGCGTGCACTCGCGAGCGCGGCACTCGCGGCTTCCTGCCCGAGGTTCAGGCCTTCGGCGTAGATGAAGTTCACGTCGGTCATGCCGAGGAAGCCGAGGAACGTCTTCAGGTACGGCGTCTGGGTGTCGTTCGGCGTGCCTTGATACTTGCCGCCGCGCGCCGAAACCACGTACACCTTCTTGCCCTTCACGAGACCTTCCGGACCGTTCGCGGTATAACGGAACGTGACGCCGGCACGTGCGATCCAGTCGAAGTAGGTCTTGAGCTGCGACGAGATGCCGAAGTTGTACAGCGGCGCGCCGATCACGACGATGTCCGCGGCCTGCAGTTCCGCAATCAGCGCTTCGCTGCGTGCGGCGATGGCCTGCTGCTCGGGCGTGCGCTGCTCGGCCGGCGTGAAGAACGCGCCGAGGATGGCGTCGTCCAGGTGCGGCAGCGGCTCGGCTTGCAGGTTGCGCGAGACGACTTTCGAACCGGGGTTCGATTGTTGCAAACGGGTCGTCAGTTCGTTGGCGAGCAGCGTCGACTGCGCGCCTTGCGAGCGGGCGGCGGAATTGATCTGCAGGATCGTGGTCATGGTGGCTCCTTCGGGTATCAGTTGCGCAAGGTTGCGCGAGTGGAGCCATTGTGTTGATTTGCCGCACGCCGAAAAAGTAGTCCGGCGACGACGGATTGTTGCAGCAGCGGAACGATCGCAGGCATAAAAAAAGCGACGCCGTGCGCCGCTTTTGTCCGATTTTTGCCGCCGCGCGTGCTTTCCCGCGCCGCTCAGGCACCGATCACGCGCCGAGCCAGCGCTCGCGAAACGTGCGCGGTCCCGTGCGCTTGTCGGTGGCGGCGAGCTTGTAGCGCGCGCGTTCCGGCGCGTCGAGCGTGAGCCGCGCGACGCGCAGTTCGTCGCGGCGGAACGCATGGATCTCGACCTTCGCGCCCGGCTGATAGCGCGCAAGCAGGCTATCGAGATTCGAGCCAGTCACGCGCAGGCCGTCGAGCGCCATCAGCACGTCGCCAGCCGAGAGCCCCGCCTTTTGCGCCGCGCCGCCCTCGAAGACGACCGACAGCACGGCTTCCGCGCCGCCGCGCAGACGCGCGCCGAGCGACGGCTTCGCGCCGCGCTCCGGCTCGCCGTCGAGCGACACGCCGAACGGCTCGAACAGTTCCGCGAGCGGCAAGTCGCGCGTGCTGTTCACCGCGCCGTGAAAGAGGCTGCCGAGCCACACGCCGGTCGCTTCGGCAATCAACGCTTCGACATCTTCCTCGCTCACGCCGACCGGCTTGCCGCGATAGAAATCGCGGCCGTAGCGCTGCCACAAGAGGCGCATCACGTCGTCGAGCGATTTGCGGCTGTTCGTCTCCGCGCGGATCGCGAGATCGAATGCGAGCGCCACCAGCGAGCCCTTCGTGTAATAGCTGACGATGGCGTTCGACGCGTTTTCGTCCTGGCGGTAGTACTTGATCCACGTATCGAACGAGCTTTCCGCAACGGTCTGCTTCAGGCGTCCCGTGCCGCGCAGCACGCCGCCGACCGTCTTGCCGAGGAGACCGAAATAGTCGTCGGCGGAAATGAGGTCAGTGCGCACGAGCATCAGATCGTCGTAGTACGACGTGAAGCCCTCGAAAAGCCACAGGAGCGACGTGTAGTTTTCGCGCGTGAGGTCGTACGGCACGAACGCAGCCGGCTTGATGCGCTTCACGTTCCAGGTGTGGAAGTACTCGTGGCTGCAGAGGCCGAGGTACGTGCGATAGCCTTCGCTCATCTCCGTCTTGCCCTTCACGGGAAGATCGGTGCGGTTGCAGATGAGCGCGGTCGAGGCGCGGTGTTCGAGCCCGCCGTAGCCGTCGCTCACGGCCTGCGTCATGAACACGTAGCGTTCCATCGGCGCGCGTTTCGTGCGCGGCTCGAAGAGCGCGATTTGCGCTTCGCAGATCCGCTTGATATCCGCGACGAGGCGCGCGGTATCGAGCCCGGTCACGCGGCCCGCAATCACGATGTCGTGCGGCACGGCGTACGCCTCGAAGCTCGCGAGCAGGAATTCGCCGAGCGTCACCGGATGGTCGACCAGCTCGTCATAGCTCGACGCAACGTACTCGCCGAAGCCGTAGCGCTTGGTGCCGCGCGCCTCCGTCATCGCGGTCGCGACACGCCAGTGGCGGTACGCATGGCCTCCGGGACGCTGGATATCGACGATGCACTGCGCGTCTTCCCGGCCGATCGCCGCGAGAAACACACTCGTGCCGTTGAAGAAGCCGACCGTGTCGTCCAGATGCGCCGCGCGCACCGAGAGATCCCACGCATACACCTCGTAGCGCAGCGTCAGCGCGCCCTTCACCGGCGCGACCTGCCACGTGTTCTTGTCGCTCTTGGTCACGCGCACCTTGCGGCCGGCGTCGTTGAATGCGCGCAGTGTGACGATGTTGCGCGCGAACTCGCGCACCATGTAGCTGCCCGGAATCCACACGGGCAGCATGAAGCGCTGGCCCTCGGGCGCGGGATCGTCGACGGTGACGCTCACCTCGAACAGATGTGCGGCGGGTTGCTTCGGAACGATGGTGTATCGGATCGGCTTCATCGGCTGGATGGGTGACGGTGGTTCAGGGAGCGCACCTGGCGGCTGGCCCGCGGCGCGGCGCGAACGGCCAGGGCGTCGCGGACCGCGCCTCGGGCACGCGCTTCAGATAGGGATACAAGAGCAAACAGCGGCAAACAGCGGCAGACGCGCGTGGCCGGTTCAAATGGCTGGCCCGAAAAAAACACCGGCCGCAGTAGCGGCCGGTGGGATCGGATCGACTTCAGTGCGTGTCGTTCAGTTCGCGCTCAAGCCGGCTGGCATCGACCGCGCCTGGCAGACGGCGGCCATCGGCAAGAATCACGGTTGGCGTGCCGGTCAGGTTCATCTTCTCGCCGAGCGCGAGATTGCTGTCGAGGGCGGTGGTGTTGCAGGTGCCCGCAGCCGTCGGCGCGCGGCGCTCGAGCATCCACTGCTCCCACGCCTTCCCGCGATCCGCCGAACACCAGATCTGCTTCGCCTTGACCGTCGAATCAGGGGTGAGAATCGGGTAGAGGAACGTGTAGACCGTGATGTTGTCGACCGACTTCAGCGAGTTTTCGAGCTGACGGCAGTACGCGCAGTACGGGTCCGAGAACACCGCGATCTTGCGGCTTCCGTTGCCCTTCACGACCTTCACCGCGTTCGCGAGCGGCAGGCTCGCGAAATCGACGCGGTTGATTTCCGAGCGGCGCGCCTCGGTGAGATTGCGGCCCGTCTTCATGTCGACGAGGTCGCCGAGCAGGACGTAGTCGCCCTTTGCGTCGGTGTACACGACCTGCGTGCCGAGGTTCACCTCGTAGAGGCCCGCCATCGGCGCCTTCGTGATGCTCTTGATCTCGGTATCGGAGCCGAGACGCGCCTGCAGCGTGGCCTTCAGCTTGTCGGTGGCCGGATCGGCCTTCGCCGAACAGCCGAGCACGGTGCTCGCCGCCGCCAGAATCAGCGCGGCAATCCGGATTCGCGTTTGCATGAGTTACTTCCTGTTTCGACCGCGCGCGGCTCGCGCACGCCTTTATCCTCTGTGAGTGGCAAGGCCGCCGCGGCGTACCGCGCGACCGTTGCGCCTGCACCGTTTCACCGCCGCCGCCCTTTGCCACACCGGCCACTTCAGTCACTTCAGTCACTTCGGCCATTCTGAAGCCGCCCGGGCCGTGCGGCAACCGCTATTCCCGCCACGCCGCCCGGCGGCAAGCGCGCGACAGCGCCGCGCGCGCGGCTAGCCCAGTGCCGAAGCGACGAGCCAGCGCTTGAGGAGCGGTTGCCCGCCGACGAACGCCATGCCCGTGTTGCGCACGGCACGCGCAATCGTACCGGGAATCGAGAACAGCCGCTGAAGACCATCGGTCGCAACGATCAGCTTGCGGATGTCCTCGCGGCGGCCGCGCTCATAGCGGCGCAGCAGCACCGTGTCGCCGAGGTCGCGGAACGCTTCCTTGCCCGCGATGACGTCGACGAGCGCCGCCACATCGCGCAGACCGAGGTTCACGCCCTGCCCCGCGAGCGGATGGATCAGGTGCGCGGCATCGCCCACCAGGGCGACGCGCGGCGCGATCAGCCGGTCGACGGTCTGCAGCGCGAGCGGGAAGCCCTGCGCGGGCGTCACGCACTCGAGCGTGCCGACCTGCTGCTGCGTCACGCGCTCGACTTCGGCTGCGAGCTGCTGCGCATCGAGCTTGACGAGCGCCGCGGCGTGATCCGTTTCCGCGGACCAGACGAGCGACACATGCTGGTCCGGCAGCGGCAGGAGCGCGAGGATCTCGCCGTCACGGAACCACTGCAGCGCCGTTTCGCCGTGCGGTTTTGACGCGCGGAAATTCGCGACGACACCCGTCTGACGATACTCGCGCCGCTCGACGCCCGAGCCGATCTGCGCGCGCACCCACGAATGCGCGCCATCGGCGCCCACGGCGAGGTCGGCTTCGATCGTGCGGCCATTGGCGAGGCCGATCACGGCGGCGTCCGGCTTGACGTCGAACGTCTGCGCGCGCGAATCGATCCACGTGAGATTGGGCTGGAAGCGCAGTGCGGCATCCAGTGCGCGCTCCACGACCGACGATTCGACGATCCAGGCGAGTTGTGCGACGGATGCCTGATACGCCGAGAAGTGCAGCTCGGCGGCGGCATCGCCGAACACGCGCATGTCGTGGACGGACGTGATCCGCGCGGCGTCGATCGCCTGCCAGACCCGCAGCCGCTCGAACAGCGACTGCGAGCTGCGCGAGAAGGCGTAGACGCGCGCGTCGAACACGGCGCCCGCAGGAAGAGGTGCGCAGGGCTGCGCAAGCAGGGCGACGCGCAGGCCGCTCTGGGTCAGCGCGAGCGCGGCCGACTTGCCGACAAGCCCGCCGCCGATCACGGCGACATCGAAAGTCTGATTGGTTGCTGTCATCCGCGCATTATAGCTGCGGCCATGGCGCCGAAGCGCTGAGCCGGCAGGGCCTGCGGGGCCGCAGACGGCACGGCTGCGGCGTCGCTGCGGGACCTTGAAGGGCGCGCGCGGCGGACCCGCTGCGGCATACACGCAGGCGACGCGCGGCCCACGGGCGGCTCGCGCCCTCAACACGCACCCAGCACACACCCGGCACGCGCCCGGCACGCGCTGCATTGCCGCACGGGGCGCTCAAATGCGGCGCGCATGCTGCATCCGGCGCATGCTGTCGTCCGGGCGAACGGGTGCGCACGCAAAGCGGCGCCCGGAGAAGGTTACAATTGCGGTTTTGGGTGACCCGCGTCACTCTCCCGACGTGCCGCCTGCGCCCGCTCCGCCGCTCCCCGCGCGGAATGCGGCCGCCCCGATCCGGCGAGCCGCACGTCCCCACCCTGATATGCAGAGAATTTCATGAGCCTCCAATGCGGCATCGTCGGCTTGCCTAACGTCGGCAAGTCCACCCTGTTCAACGCCCTGACCAAGGCGGGCATCGCCGCCGAGAACTATCCGTTCTGCACGATCGAGCCGAATGTCGGCGTGGTGGAAGTGCCGGATCCGCGCATCGCGAAGCTCTCCGAGATCGTCAAGCCCGAGCGCGTCGTGCCGGCCGTCGTCGAGTTCGTGGACATCGCGGGCCTCGTCGCGGGTGCGAGCAAGGGCGAAGGACTCGGCAACCAGTTCCTCGCCAACATCCGCGAAACCGATGCAATCACGCACGTCGTGCGCTGCTTTGAAGACGAGAACGTGATCCACGTCGCGGGCAGGATCGATCCGCTCGCCGACATCGAAGTCATCAACACCGAACTCGCGCTCGCCGACCTCGGCACCGTCGAGAAGTCGCTCACGCGCTACTCGAAGGCCGCGAAGTCGGGCAACGACAAGGAAGCCGCGAAGCTGGCCGCCGTGCTGGAGAAAGCGCGCGCGCAGCTCGACCAGGCAAAGCCGGTCCGCGCGCTGAGCCTCACCGAAGACGAACAGGCGCTCCTCAAGCCGTTCTGCCTCATCACCGCGAAGCCGACGATGTACGTGGCGAACGTGAAGGAAGACGGCTTCGAAAACAACCCGCACCTCGACGCCGTGCGCAAGTACGCCGAAGCCGAGAAATCGCCGGTCGTCGCCGTGTGCGCGGCGATCGAAGCCGAAATCGCCGATCTCGAAGACGAAGACAAGGCCGCATTCCTCGCTGACATGGGCATGGACGAGCCGGGCCTCGACCGCGTGATCCGCGCGGGCTACAAGCTGCTCGGCCTGCAGACGTACTTCACGGCGGGCGTGAAGGAAGTGCGCGCGTGGACGATCCACATCGGCGACACGGCGCCGCAAGCGGCCGGCGTGATCCACACGGATTTCGAGCGCGGCTTCATCCGTGCGCAAACCATCGCGTTCGACGATTTCATCTCGTTCAAGGGCGAGCAAGGCTCGAAGGAAGCCGGCAAGATGCGCGCCGAAGGCAAGGAATACGTCGTGCACGACGGCGACGTGATGAACTTCCTGTTCAACGTCTGAGTTGAAATGGCGGTGTGAGCGTTTCTCACCCGCTTTGACGCACCCCGAAAGCCCGCATTCGCGGGCTTTTCTTTTGGTTCTTCGCGGAATTCCAGGGGGAGAGACGGCTGCTGAACCGACGCCGACATTCGCCATTCCTGGTAGCGTTCACCCGTGCGGAGAGTTCAAGCTTCCCGGTAGCCCCGCGCACCGTCCTTGACGAAAGCAAGGCGACTCCACGTTACGCCCATGCGCCGATTCCCGTGCTGGAAAGATTCGGTCTGGACGTCCAGTACAGTTCGCAGGCCATGCGCATTCGCGAGTTGAATCGTCTCCACCGCCGAAACGTCGAACATCCGTCGGCCTTCCGGAACGGGGCCGTGACGCAGGGTTATGACCAGCATGGCGCCATCGCACAGAAGCGCGCTGACGTTCGGCATCGCCCGCCGACGTTCGCGCTCGTCAAGGTGCATCCAGACAGCGGATAGCATGACAAAGTCGAATTCTTTTCGTCTCGAACGCAGCATCGCGAGATCCGGCAGGCTATCGTCCAGCCATTCAATCCGGGGAGACGGATGCTGCCTGATTCCTGCAACTCGCAACGCGTCCACCGGTTCGACGGCTACAACCGTATGCCCCATCGCCGCAAACGCAGCAGCGTCGGTTCCGATACCAGCCCCGACGTCGAGGACGCAGGCAGGTGACATCGGAACGAGATGCATGATGGGCGCATGGTGTTGCGCAAACGAAATGTCTTGCCATTGCTCGATGAGGAATTGTGCATTTTCCGCGTAGCCTTCCGTGCCGCTGACATTGATGGACACCAGCGCCCTCCATGTGTCGGTGTTTCAGGAAATTTGCCAGATTGTCGTCAATTCAGAGCCGGCGACCCAATCTCCGGAACTGGCCGACTCCAGCCACTATCACCGAACCTCCACGGGAATCCGCGAAGAACTTTTTCGTAGCCTTTTCGTAGCATTTACGCTGTCCCAATCCAACCGCGATGTGCTGCAAATTCCCACCGGATCGGGATCGATTTTCCGCATCCGACGCCACGCGATGGCGCGAAGCCGTGCGTTCAATCGAACCACACCTCGTTTGAAAACGAAACGATGTGTGACCGACGTTTACAGCGCCGAAAGGCAACACCCCCAAGCGCACTGTCGTAACGTTCCGCCCCTAACCGGGCGGGCGCACGCGCTATTTACACTTGCTTTCGATTCTTTACTCATGCGTGCTGATTTGAACCATACGATCAAACGCGGCCCGGATTGGCATTCTCGTCCGCCTCTCTCATGAATCAAATCATCGGAATGGCTCACAACAAATGACCAGCTTTGATACCGTCATTCTGGGATTCCTCACACAAATCCATCTCGCCCCGCTGCTCAATCACACGATCCGGGTGATTGCCGGACTCTATACATTCAAGGGCTTTCTGCTGATCCCGCTATTGTGGTGGATCTGGTTCGAACCTGGCGCGCGACGCGAGTGGCAGCGTGAAATGACGATTGCCACGGTGGCAAGCGGCCTGATCGCACTCGCGGTGGGGCGTTTGCTGGCGCATTTTCTGCCGTTTCGCGTGCGGCCCATCTATAACCCGGACCTGCATCTGCATTTCGCCTCCGAGTCGCTGCGCGAAGCCACGCTGAGCAGCTGGAGTTCGTTTCCGAGCGATCACGCGATGCTGTGGATCGCGATTTCGATGGGGATTTTCCTTATCTGGCGGCGAATCGGCACGATTGCGATTCTGTACACGGTGCTATTCATCTGTTTGCCGCGCGCGTATCTCGGCTTTCATTACCCGACCGATTTGATTGCGGGCGCAGCCATCGGTGTGGCGATCACCTATGTCATGACGCGCGATGCGGTCCGCAAACGCACCGCCGCGCCCGCTCTGCGCTGGGCGATGCGCTTTCCCGGGCCGGCATCGATGCTCGCGTTTCTCGTGTGTTTCGAGCTCGTTACGCAGTTCGACGAACTGCTCCAGCTCTTCCATTCGATGGTGAAAGCGGTGTGAAGCACCGCGCCGACGCGGGTCGATCGGCGACTACCGGCGACTACCGGCGACTACCGGCGTTGAACACACGCCAGCGAAGCAATCGTCAATAAACGCATTCTTCATCGATTGCTTTCGCTGCTCGTTCGACTTTTCGCCGTACCATCCGAACGAATCACAATCAGCCGTTCGTTACACGTGCCCTGCCGGGGAGACGGTCGAGCCGGGATGCGATAATAGCCGCACACGACTTCGCTGACAGATTCATCGACATTCCGTCGCGCCGTCGAATCCGTATCAAAACCCGTATATGCGCCTGGCGAGCGTGTCGCTCACCGCTCGATACGGTAAAGCTTTGCCGGGACGTTTCGCCGCTCAAGGCCTGAGCACCGTCTGAATCAGGGCTGAATAAGGTCTGAGCAACGTGCGAGCGTCCCGCTCCATTTTTCCCCGTTTCCAAAAGAATTCTCATGGCCCAATACGTCTTCACCATGAACCGGGTCGGCAAAATCGTGCCGCCCAAGCGCCAGATCCTGAAAGACATCTCGCTGTCGTTCTTCCCGGGCGCGAAGATCGGCGTGCTCGGCCTGAACGGCTCGGGCAAGTCGACGCTCATCAAGATCATGGCCGGCGTCGACAAGGACATCGAAGGCGAAGCCACGCCGATGCCTAATCTCAACATCGGCTATCTGCCCCAGGAGCCGCAGCTCGATCCGGAAAAGACCGTGCGCGAAGCGGTCGAAGACGGTCTCGGCGACGTATTCCAGGCGCAGAAGAAGCTCGACGAAATCTACTCGGCCTACGCGGAACCCGATGCCGACTTCGACGCCCTCGCCGCCGAACAGGCGAAATACGAGGCGATTCTCTCGTCCTCGGACGGCGGCAGCCCCGAGCAGCAGCTCGAAGTGGCCGCCGACGCGCTGCGCCTGCCGTCGTGGGACGCGAAGATCGCCAACCTGTCGGGCGGCGAGAAGCGCCGCGTCGCGCTGTGCAAGCTGCTGCTCGAAAAGCCCGACATGCTGCTGCTCGACGAACCGACCAACCACCTCGACGCCGAATCGGTCGAGTGGCTCGAACAGTTTCTCACGCGCTTCCCGGGCACCGTCGTCGCCGTGACCCACGACCGCTACTTCCTCGACAACGCCGCCGAGTGGATTCTCGAACTCGACCGCGGCCACGGCATCCCGTGGAAGGGCAATTACTCAAGCTGGCTCGACCAGAAGGAAGAGCGCCTGAAGCAGGAAGAATCGAGCGAATCGGCCCGCCAGAAGGCGATCAAGAAGGAACTGGAGTGGGTGCGCCAGAATCCGAAGGGCCGTCAGGCGAAGTCGAAGGCGCGTATCGCGCGCTTCGAGGAACTGTCGAGCCAGGAATACCAGAAGCGCAACGAAACGCAGGAAATCTTCATTCCGGCGGGCGAGCGTCTCGGCAATGAAGTCATCGAGTTCAAGAACGTCAGCAAGTCGTACGGCGATCGCCTCCTCATCGACAACCTGAGCTTCAAGATTCCGGCGGGCGCGATCGTCGGCATCATCGGGCCGAACGGCGCGGGCAAGTCGACGCTCTTTCGCATGCTCACCGGCAAGGAGCAGCCGGATTCGGGCGAGATCGTGGAAGGTCCGACTGTCAAGCTCGCCTACGTGGACCAGAGCCGCGACGCGCTCGACGGCAGCAAGACCGTGTTCGAGGAAATCTCGGGCGGCGCGGACGTGCTCGCCGTGGGCAAGTACGAAACGCCGTCGCGGGCCTATATCGGCCGCTTCAACTTCAAGGGTTCGGATCAGCAGAAGGTGGTCGGCAACCTGTCGGGCGGCGAGCGCGGCCGTCTGCATCTCGCGAAGACGCTGATCGCGGGCGGCAACGTGCTGCTGCTCGACGAACCGTCGAACGACCTCGACGTCGAAACGCTGCGCGCGCTCGAAGACGCGCTGCTCGAATTCGCGGGCTCGGTGATGGTGATCTCGCACGACCGCTGGTTCCTCGACCGTATCGCCACGCACATCCTCGCGTTCGAAGGCGACTCGCAGGTCACGTTCTTCGACGGCAACTACCACGAGTACGAAGCCGACAAGATCAAGCGCCTCGGCGAGGAAGCCGCGCGTCCGAAGCGTCTGCGCTACAAGCCGATCAGCCGATAAGTGCGAAGGCGTCCGCTGCCGCGCAGGCAGCGGACGCACCGATCAGCCGGGTTTTCGCAGCGCTTTCCGTGCCCGCGAATGCCGCACGATTGCCGTGCGGCAATCGCGGCGCGGGTCAGGCGTGCCTCAACCGGGCAGGCCCAGATCGCGCAGGCACGCGTCGGTCGCGGCGTGGCTCGTGTGATGCACGCCGTGCCAGCCAAGCGCCGTGGCGGCTTCGGCGTTGTGGCGGTTGTCGTCGATAAAGACGAGTTCCGCGGGCGCAATGCCCGGCAGTTGCGTCTCGATGCGGCGGAACATCTCGTGAAAGATCGCCGGATCGGGCTTCACGAGTTTCACGCGCCCCGACACGACGATATCGCGACAGCGCCGCAGCACGTCGTAGCGCTCCCACGCCCACGGAAACGTCTCCGCCGACCAGTTCGTCAGGCCGAAAAGCGGCACGCCCGCCGCCTCCAGCCGGTCGAACGTCGCCACCCCGCCTTCAAGCAGCCCGCCGATCATCTCGGGCCAGCGCGCGTAGAACGCGCGGATCAGCGCCTCGTACGCCGGATACTTCGCAACGAGTTCCGCCGTGCCCTCGGCAATCGACTGGCCGCCGTCCTGGCGGATCACCCAGTCCATCGTGCAAACGTGCGTGAAGAACCAGCGCCGCTCGGCGTCGTCGGGAATCAGCTTGCGATACAGATATTCCGGGCTCCAGTCCACCAGCACGCCGCCGAAGTCGAACACCACTGCCTTGATCGCCATCGCCGCCGTCCGCGTCAGATCGGTTGCGTGCGCGCTTCGAGCCAGGCGAGCGCCGCGCCCGACACGTGCGGCGACACGCGCTGCCGCACCGTCTCGTGATACGCGTTGAGCCACGCACGCTCGTCGTCGCGCAACAGCGTCAAGTCGATGCAGCGCGTGTCGATCGGGCAGAGCGTGAGCGTCTCGAATTTCAGGAAGTCGCCGAATTCGGTCTTTTGCGCCGCCTGATTCAGCACGAGGTTCTCGATGCGCACGCCCCACTTGCCTGGCCGGTAAAGGCCCGGTTCGATCGACGTGATCATGCCCTCTTCCATCGCGGTCCACGGCTCGGGGCTCGCATAGTGCGAGATCACCTGCGGACCCTCGTGAACGTTCAGGAAATAGCCGACGCCGTGCCCGGTGCCGTGGCCGTAGTCCGCGCCCGCCTCCCAGATCGGCGCGCGCGCGATGGCGTCGAGCATCGGCGAGCGGACGCCGCGCGGAAACTGCGCGCGCGACAGCGCCATCGTGCCCTTGAGGACGATCGTGAAGTCGCGTTTTTGCTCGGCGCTCGGCGTGCCGATGGGCACGACGCGCGTGATGTCGGTCGTGCCGTCGAGATACTGGCCGCCCGAGTCGATCAGCAGGAGGCCGTTGCCTTCGATCACGCTGTGCGATTCGGGCGTGGCGCGGTAATGCGGCATCGCGCCGTTGGCGTTGAAGCCCGCGATGGTCCCGAACGACGGTGAAACGTAGCCCGGCCGGCGAGCACGCTCGGCGGTGAGCTTTTCGTCGATGGTGAGTTCGGTGATGGTTTCGCGGCCGAGCGCCTGTTCGAACCACGCGAAGAATTCGGCGAGCGCCGCGCCGTCCTGCTCCATCGTCGCGCGCACGTGTTCGGCTTCGGCGACCGTCTTGCGCGACTTGAAGAAGGTGCTCGGATTGATCGATTCGACCAGCTTCACCGCCGACGGCACCGCCTGCAGCAAACCGAACGTCACGCGCCGCGGATCGACGAGCAGCGTCGCGCCCGCTGGCAGCGCCGCGAGCGCCGACGCGGCCTGCGCATACGGCGCGAGGTGCACGTCCTCGCGCGCGAGCGATTGCGCGAGTGCTTCGGGCACCTTGCCCTCGGCGACGAAGAGCGTCGCGCGATCCGGGCCGATCAGCGCGTGCGCGACGAATACCGGGTTGTAGGTCACATCGGCGCCGCGCAGGTTGAAGAGCCACGCGAGATCGTCGAGCGTGGAAATGAAATGCCACTGCGCGCCCTTTTCCTGCATCGCGCGGCGCACCTGGCCGAGCTTGCCGGTACGGCCCGCGTCGGCGTGCGGCGCGGTGTGCTCGTAGACCGGCCCGCTGGGCAGCGTGGGACGCGCGGGCCACACTTCATCGAGCAGATCGAGGTCGGTGCGCAGCTTCACGCCGCGCGCGCCGAGCGCGTCGGACAGCACACGCGCCGGGGCGACGCCGAGCACGGCGCCATCCACCGCGACCGTGCCGCCCGCCGGCACGTTCTGCGCGAGCCATTCGACATGCGGCGTGGTCTGCTGACCGCCCGTCATCTTCATCAGATCGACGCCGGTGCCCGCGAGCTGATTCTCGGCCTGCACCCAGTAGCGGCTGTCGACCCAGACGCCCGCGAAGTCCTTCGTCACGACCAGCGTGCCCACGGAGCCCGTGAAGCCCGAGAGCCATTGGCGGCCCTGCCAGCGCGGCGGCAGGTATTCGGAAAGATGCGGATCGGCGGACGGGACGAGCGCCGCGTCGACGCCCGCACGCGTCATGGCGGCGCGCAGCGCGGCGATCCGCTCGGGGATGGTGGAAATTTCGGGGAGTCGGGCGTTCATGATTTCACCTGCGAGAAGAATTGGTGCGGGACAGCGGCGGCACGGCAGCCGGTCACCATGAGCAAAAGAGCGGCATTCAGCGGCGCACGCGCAGCGCGACGGCCACAGCCACGAAAACCAGTGCGAACGCCGTGCATACCGGCCATTCGAGCAGCTCACCGTCATGGAAGAGCCCGGTGACGCGCCCGGCGACGCGTGCGAGCCCAGCGCCCAGCACGCCTGCCATGACGGCCAGCGCGAAGCCACCGCGCGCTCGCGCCCGCATCGGATGCAGCCACCAGCCTGCTGCGCCGACCACGACGCCGATCACGACAATGCCGGGCCAGCCCATCAGGGGCGGGTCCTTGTGAATGTCGGAAAGTACGGATCGGGCAGTTCGGGCGGTCGCATCGTGCGGACTAACATGTCTCTAAAGCATTGGCTGGCTTATGCCTGGTTGATGCCTGGCTTATGCCTGGTTTTATGGCCGGGAACCGGTCGGCTCGGCGCTTCCCGCGTAGCGGTTGAGTGTAGGGGGCGCGATAGCGCAAGGCAAGCGCGTCCGGGTAGCCGCGCAGCTTCTGCTGCGGAGTGCCGGTTTGACCGGGTACGCGAGGACCTATCCCAGGACGCAGGAGAATCCCACCCCGTTTTGCCGTGTACGACCTGTGTACGAGCGGGCATAAATCGCCAGAATCGCCAGAATTTCCGCTCCGCGACGTTCAGTCGCGCGAATTAAAATGTGTACATTACAGGTGCGCGGCACACTCCGCTCAAGCGCTCAGAGCGCCGTAACTGCTTGTTTACCAACGGATCAAATGGTCAGCCCACCCGCAGGTCGGCCGCCGCCAGGCCGGGAAATCACCGTTCGTGCTGATATCCTTACAGAATGCGAGGAAAAGCTATAATGACGACCAAATTCTCGCCACATGGTATGCAGCTTCTAACGATCGGAATCAATCACCACACTGCGCCTGTCGCCTTGCGCGAACGCGTGTCGTTTCCGCTCGAACAGATCAAGCCCGCGCTCGCTCTGTTCAAGGAAGCTTGGCCGGGCCGCCGCGCGATCAGCGCGCCCGAGGCAGCCATTCTCTCCACGTGCAATCGCACGGAGCTTTACTGCGCCAGCGACGACCACGCTTCACGCGACGCCGCCATCCACTGGCTTTCGCAGTACCACGGCATCCGCGAAGAAGATCTGGCGCCGCACGTCTACGCACTGCCGCAGTCCGAAGCGGTGCGCCATGCGTTCCGCGTGGCGTCGGGGCTCGATTCCATGGTGCTCGGCGAGACGCAGATCCTTGGTCAGATGAAGACTGCCGTGCGCACCGCCACCGAGGCCGGCGCACTGGGCACGTATCTGAACCAGTTGTTCCAGCGCACCTTCGCCGTCGCGAAGGAAGTGCGCGGCACGACGGAAATCGGCGCGCAATCGGTTTCGATGGCCGCCGCCGCCGTTCGCCTCGCGCAGCGTATCTTCGAGAAAATTTCGAGCCAGCGCGTGCTGTTCATCGGCGCGGGCGAAATGATCGAGCTGTGCGCCGCGCACTTCGCCGCGCACCAGCCGCGCGAACTCGTCGTGGCGAACCGCACGGCCGAGCGCGGCCACTACGTCGCCGAACGCTTCGGCGGCAACTCGATGCCGCTCTCCGATCTGCCCGCGCGCATGCACGAGTTCGACATCATCGTGTCGTGCACGGCGTCGACGCTGCCGATCATCGGCCTCGGCGCGGTCGAACGCGCCGTCAAGGCGCGTCGCCACCGTCCGATCTTCATGGTCGACCTCGCCGTGCCGCGCGACATCGAACCCGAAGTCGGCCAGCTCGAAGACGTGTTTCTCTACACCGTCGACGACCTCGGCACGATCGTGCGCGAAGGCAATGCCTCGCGCCAGGCCGCCGTCGCACAGGCCGAGACGATCATCGAGACGCGCGTCGCCAATTTCATGCAGTGGCTCGACGCACGCAGCATCGTGCCGGTCATCCGCCACATGCACACCCAGGCCGACACGCTGCGCCGCGCCGAACTCGAGCGCGCACGCAAGCTGCTCGCACGCGGCGACGATCCGGCGGCGGTGCTCGAAGCGCTCTCGCAGTCGCTCACGAACAAGCTGATCCACGGTCCGACGCACGCGCTCAACAACGCGAGCGGCGAAGACCGCGACTCGCTCATCGAGCTGATGAGCGGTTTTTACCGGCACGGCCAATCCGGCCAGGCGAGCCAGTCGGGTCAATCGGGCCAGGCGGGTCGTGAGGCACGCGACACTCAGGCCGCGCCCGCCGCCGCTTCCGCGGCGAATACCACGTCTGAATCGTCCGGTTCTTCGGACCGTTAGCGGCGCGATCCGCCAGGCGGCGCGATCCCCACGCGCCGCGACCGGGCCTGCAGCCCGCTCTTCTCTTTCCCCCTCGCACGACTTTCCGGAGACAACTCCGAGCCGCCCGATGAAAACGAGCATGCAATTGAAGCTCGACCAGCTGACTACGCGTCTGGCCGAGCTGAACGATCTTTTGAGCCGTCCCGATGTGACGTCGAACCGCGACCAGTACCGCAAGCTCACTCGCGAGCACGCGGAACTGGAGCCGGTGGTCGCGCACTATGCGCAATGGCGCCAGGCCAAGGACGACGAACTGGCCGCAAAGGACCTGCTCACGGACGTTTCGATGCGCGAATTCGCCGAAGAAGAGGTGAAAAGCGCGCGCGATCGCATGGTGCAGCTGCAGATGGACCTGCAGAAGATGCTGCTGCCGAAGGACCCCAACGACGAGCGCAACGTGTTCCTCGAAATCCGCGCGGGCACGGGCGGCGACGAGTCGGCGCTGTTCGCGGGCGACCTGCTGCGCATGTACCTGCGCTACGCGGAGCGCAACCGCTGGCAGACGGAGATGATGTCGGCGAGCGAATCGGACCTCGGCGGCTACAAGGAAGTGATCGTGCGGATCGCGGGCGAAGCCGCGTACTCGAAGCTCAAGTTCGAGTCGGGCGGGCACCGCGTGCAACGCGTGCCGGCGACGGAAACGCAGGGCCGTATCCACACGTCGGCGTGCACGGTCGCGGTGATGCCCGAAGCCGACGAGATCGGCGAAGTCGAGATCAATCCCGCCGATCTGCGCATCGACACCTTCCGCGCCTCGGGCGCGGGCGGCCAGCACATCAACAAGACCGATTCGGCGGTGCGCGTGACGCACCTTCCGACCGGCATCGTCGTCGAGTGCCAGGACGACCGCTCGCAGCACAAGAACAAGGACCGCGCGCTGAAGGTGCTCGCCGCGCGCATCAACGACAAGCAGCGCCAGGAACAGCACGCGAAGGAAGCGGCGACGCGCAAGAGCCTCGTCGGCTCGGGCGACCGCTCGGAGCGCATCCGCACGTACAACTTCCCGCAAGGGCGTCTCACCGATCACCGCATCAACCTGACGCTGTATCGGCTCGAATCGATCATGGACGGCGATCTCGACGAACTGATCGGCGCACTCGTCTCCGAGCATCAGGCCGAGCAGCTCGCCTCGCTCGGCGACGCCGACTGACGCCCGCCAGATCGACATCCGCATCCGTGAACGCGAACGCCGTCACCGCCGACACTCTGCTGCGCGCCTCGCCGCTCCCCGCGCTGGAAGCGCGCGTGCTGCTCATGCACGTGCTCGGCTGGCGCCGCACCGAACTCATCACGCGCGGCGACGAAACGCTCGATAACGCGCAGGTTCTCGCGTATCGCGCACTCGAAGCGCGTCGCGCGCATGGGGAGCCGGTCGCGCAACTCATCGGCAGGCGCGAGTTCTTCGGCCTCGATTTCGACGTCACGCCCGACGTGCTGATCCCGCGCCCGGAAACCGAGCTTCTCGTCGAAACGGCGCTCGCGGCCCTCGACGGCCTCACCGCGCCGCGCGTGCTCGATCTCGGCACCGGCAGCGGCGCGATCGCCGTGGCGATCGCCTCGGCACGGCCCGATGCGCGGATCTGGACCGTCGACCGCTCGGCGGCTGCGCTCGCCGTCGCGAAGCGCAACGCGCAGCGCCTGCTCGACGCAAAGCGGCCCGGCGGCGAACTCGTCTTTGTCGCGGGCAGCTGGTACGACACGCTCGATCCGTCGCTGCGTTTCGAGGTCATCGTCAGCAATCCGCCGTACATCGCGAGCGGCGATCCGCATCTCGAAGAGGGCGACCTACGCTTCGAGCCGCGTGGCGCGCTCACCGACGAAGCCGATGGTCTGACCGCCCTGCGCGCGATTGTCGCGGGTGCGCCCGCGCGCCTTACGCCCGGCGGCGTTCTGTGGGTCGAGCACGGCTACGACCAGGCGTCGGCGGTGCGCGCGCTGCTGTCGGCGCAGGGTTTCGCCGATGCGCGCTCGCACAGGGACCTCGCGGGCATCGAGCGCATCAGCGGCGCGCGCCTGCCGAACTGAAACTCACGGCACCAGCACGGCACAAGCACGGCACAAGCACAGCGCCGGCACGACACGTAACCGCCGCGAACCTCCCGATTGCCCCTACAGGACGCGGTCGGACGCCCGCTGGCATCGGCGAAATCCGCTATCATTTCAACCTGTTCCGCATTCAAACATTGCAAGGTCAGTCATGGACACCCAACAACGCATCAAGCAGATCGTCGATGAAAACACCGTCGTCCTCTTCATGAAGGGCAACGCACAATTCCCGATGTGCGGCTTCTCGGGCCGCGCGGTGCAAATCCTCAACGCCTGCGGCCTCAACAAGTTCAAGACCGTCAACGTCCTCGACGACGACGAAATCCGCCAGGGCATCAAGGACTTCTCGAACTGGCCGACCATTCCCCAGCTCTACGTGAAGGGCGAATTCATCGGCGGCGCGGACATCATGATGGAGATGTACGAAAAGGGCGAACTGCAGCAGCTCTTCGCCCAGGCCTAAGCGCCTCGGGGACGGCGGCCATCCGCCGGCCGTCCCGACCTCGCGCGCCGCTTCCTGGTTCTCTACACGCGCCCCGCCCGTTCGTGAACGCTCCCCGCATTGCCTCGCAAGCCCCCCCCAAAGCCACCCCGCGCAGACTGATCGTCGCGATCACCGGCGCAACCGGCGCGATCTACGGCGTGCGTATCCTCGACATGCTGCGCGAGCTGGGCGGCGTCGAAACCCATCTGCTGATTTCCTCCGCCGGCTGGCTCAACATCCAGCACGAACTGCAGCTCTCGAAGGACGACCTCCACGCGCGCGCGGACGTCGTGCATTCGGTACGGGACGTCGGTGCGAGCATTGCGTCCGGCTCGTTCGCGACCGACGGCATGATCGTCGCGCCGTGCTCGATGAAAACGCTCGCGAGCGTCGCGCACGGACTCTCGGACAACCTGATCGCCCGCGCAGCCGATGTCACGCTCAAAGAGCGTCGCCGCCTCGTGCTGCTCGTGCGCGAAACGCCGTTCAACCTCGCGCATCTGCGCAACATGACGGCGGTGACCGAAATGGGCGGCATCGTCTTTCCGCCGCTGCCCGCGTTCTACAACAAGCCTGCCTCCATCGACGAAATGGTCGATCAGACCGTCGCGCGCGTACTCGACCTGTTCGGGCTCGGCACGACGCTCTCGCCCGTGTGGCAAGGACTCGGCGACAGCGCGGACTGACGCAGCCCCACACGCTTTCCATCGCTTCGCACCCGCTACCGCCCCCGCTGCCACCCCGTCGATTATCAACAACGGGTAGACGATCAAATCTCTTTAGGCACGTTTAATTCGCAACGGTGCGCATTTATATTGATCGGCATAGAACCTTTACCGCCGCCTCGCCGCGGCCCGCGATCATGACCACCGCTTCCCGCCTGCCCACCGTTTTCCTGTCGCACGGCGCGCCTACACTGCCCATCGACCCGTCGCTGCCTTCGGGCGCGTTCACCGCGCTGTCCGCGGATCTGCCGCGCCCCGAATCGATACTGATGCTGTCAGCGCACTGGTGCACGCTGCGACCGGTCGTCAGCACCGCGACACAGCCCGAAACGATCCACGACTTCTACGGCTTTCCGCGCGCGCTCTATGAGATCGCGTATCCGGCGCCGGGCGCGCCCGTTACCGCTCAGCGCGCCGCGGCGCTGCTGCGCGCGCACGGCGTGGCGGTCGACGAGGAAGCGCACGGCCTCGACCACGGCACATGGGTGCCGATGCTGCTGATGTTCCCGAAAGCCGATGTGCCGGTCGCCCAGTTGTCGATCCAGCCGCACGCCGACGCCGCGCATCACTTCGCCATCGGCCGTGCGCTGCGTGCATTGCGCGACGAAGGCGTGATGGTGATCGGCTCGGGCCAGATCACGCACAACCTGCGCGAAGCGGATTTTTCTGCCCGCCCGGAAGATGCCGATCCGCGCGTCGCCGAATTCACGGACTGGTTCGAAGCGCATCTCGCCGCCCGCGATATCGACGCGCTGCTCGACTATCGCCGCCGCGCACCGCACGCGCAGCTCATGCATCCGACCGACGAGCACCTGCTGCCGGTCTTCACGGCGCTCGGCGCCGCCGACGACGATTACACGCTCGGCATCCAGTCGCTCGGCACCTACCAGCGCGCGCTCGCGATGACGAACTACGTATTCGGCTGAGCGCAGCACGGATCGCCGATCACCGTGCGTGCATCACGCGCGCGCATGAAAAAACCCGCCTGAATCGCTTCAGGCGGGTTTTTTTCGTTGCCTCGACCGCGGCTTGCGCCGCGGTTCGACGTCAGGCGATCATTGCAGCCGCTCGTTGCAGCAAATCAGTGAGCGCCGATGCCTTCGAGCACTTCGTCGTGTTCCTCGCGTTCCTTGAGGTACGGCGTGCGGTAGCCCGAGTTGATGCCCCAGTAGTAGAAGGCGAGCGCGACAAGCGTGACCACCAGCATGTCCCAGCCGTAGGGAAGCACGTTGGCGCCGCCGAACTCCTTGCTGCCGATCAGCGAGAGAAGCGCCATCACGGGCAGGTAGGCGCACAGCCACCATGC